>JAJXVW010000034.1 GCA_021781935.1 bacterium | reverse complement strand
AGGGGTGGCGCGAGCGACTCGACGCGGAAGGAATCGCGTACCCGCTCGTCGCTAAACCGGACATCGGCAGGAACGGCCGCGGCGTCCGCGTGGTCCAGGACGAGGCGGAACTTCATACGTATCTGCGCTCCTTCCCCGCGGATATCCGGATCGTCCTGCAGCGATACGTGGCGGACGAGGGCGAAGCAGGCGTTTTTTACATCCGGAAGCCTTCGGAGACGCACGGGCGCATCACCTCGCTCACGCTCAAATATTTCCCGTCGGTGGAAGGCGACGGCGTGTCTACGCTGCGCACGCTCATCGAGCGCGAACCCCGGCCGAAGAGCATCATCCGCCTGTACCTGCGCCGCAACAAGCGCTTCCTCGACGAGATCGTGCCCAAGGGGAAGCGGCACCCGCTCGCGACCGTCGGTAATTACGTCCGCGGTTCGATCTTCATGAACGGGGAGGACGCCATCACGCCGGAGATGATCGCCGCATTCGACCGTATCTCGAAGGACATCAAGGAGTTCTACTACGGACGCTTCGACGTGCGATTCGCCGATCTCGACGAATTCAAGCGCGGGCGCGGCTTCACGTTACTCGAATTCAATGCGGCATCGAGCGAACCGACGCACGTATACGCGCCGCACACGAGCCTTGGGCGCATGTACCGGGACATGCTCGCACACTGGCGGCAGGCATACGAGATCGGTGCGGAGAACCGCGCGCGCGGATTCGCGCCGGTCTCGCTTTGGACCGTCTGGAAGGCCGTGCGGGACGAGGCCCGCCTCATCAAGCGCTATCCGGATGAGGAATAACGCTCATGCGGCTACGGCTGGCGTTTTCGGATACCGGCGCCGGTACTCATAGGCAGTGAGCACGAGGAGGAGGAGATCGAATGCGGCGAAGATGAGAAGTATCGCCTCGTGGCGTACGAGCCCGCGATAGGTTTCATAGGCGCTGAAAAGCGCGAGCGCTGCGATGAAGAGCGGGTACGCGATTCTCTGTCCGGCGAAAATCCCGATCACGAGGAGAGCTTTTATGAGGCCGTGTACGAAGAGATAGAGCGCAATCAAGAGATGGCCGCTCAGGGAGAGGGCGTGCGCCGCATTGCGGATGGCATTCGCGACGATATCGGTCGGGTCCTGCGAGAGCTCGCCGGCGGTCGCGATGTCCGCGAGGTGCATGATGACGCGTGGATACCAGAAGATGACGACCGCGCTCGCCATCTCGATCGTGCCGTCGACCGCTTTCAGCACGAGCGCAAAATCGAACACCCACAGGAGATCTCTTTCGCGCTCTCGTTCCTGCGCGGGCACGATTTTCATGCGCCAACGGTACCATTAAAATGCCGCTCGCCCTATGGGCGCGCGGCATGTTACTCGCGCAAGAAAAGATTTACCCGACCCGCGCCGCGAGCGCTTCGAGCGCGCGCGCGACGAGTTCCTTTGTCGCGTCCTCCTTGAGCGAACCGTCCTCAGCGAAAAGTTCGCCGCCGGGGCCGAGGTAGAGCTCCGGTTGGCCAACGAGTTTCGCGTCGAGATATACCATAACCTGCTTGAGGTGGCTCTGACCGACCGCCGTGCCTATCTTTCCGATAGAGACGCCCGCGACGAGCACCGGCTTGCCGGCAAACGAATTGCTGCCATAGGGCCTTGAGAGCCAGTCGATGGCGTTTTTAAGGACGCCTGACATCGAACGGTTATATTCGGGCGTGGCGAGGATGACCGCGTCGGCGGCATTCACCGCATCCTTGAGCGCTTGTGCCGGCGCGGGATAAGAAGCTTCGGTATCCTGATCGAATAGCGGCAGATCCGCGAGCGAGGCGATCTCGATCTCGACCCCGTCGGGCGCGAGCTTCCGCATCGCATGCAGGAGCTTCGTATTAAATGAATCCTTGCGGAGACTTCCGGAAATGGCGACGAATTTCATACTCGATAATTCAGCATTAGGCTAGGATTCTACGATACCGCGCCGCGCGCGGGTACCAGCCTGGGGATATCGGTTCCGTCGAAGTCGGACTTCGACGGTTATCCCCAGGCGTTAGCGGAACGTTATGCGCCAGCGCTCATAGAGCGCTGCGGTCGCGAAGAGGTCGCCCGCGTTGTATCGGGCGATGTCCTCGTACTTCCCGGCCTTAAAAAGCCCCGCAACGTCATCTCCGGCCGTACCGCCCGCTTTCGGACTCTCAATGCCGAGCGCGCGACAGAAGAGGTGGAGCGACTTCTTGAAGCGTGCCGCGCCGTAGAAGGTGAGCTGGTCCATGAGGTCGATGTGCGCGCAGCCGCGCTGCATGGAGAGATAGCGATTGCTCAGCAAGTCCCTGGACGGCTTCACGTCGTGTACCAAGGAGCGGATAGCGAGAAATGGCGCGTCAAAGGAACGGCCGTTAAAGGAGACGAATTCATTCACATGCTTCGCGACCTCCCAGAATTGGACAAGCATCTCCCTCTCTCCTATCGGCTTGTACTTCACGCCATCCATTACCGACTCCTGGAGCTTCGCATTCGGCGCTTGAAAATAGACGGCACCCTGTTTCTTCTCAGTGTCATATACGCCGATCGCCACGATGAATCCGGTCAGAGGCGATAGGCCGAGGCCTTCTTTGACCTGTTTCAGCTCGTATTCGTATTCGTCTTCGTCACGCGAGGACTGCTCGAGGTACCACGCGAGGTTCTTCTGCGTGGTTTCGTCGAGCGATTCCCAATCCTCACCGACGGTCTCGATGTCGAATACGAGCGCCATGAGTTCAGTATACTGTCCCCATGGCTCCCGCTCGCAAGCGCGCCGCCGGGGCGCTCGTTCTCTCGCTCGCAACGCTCGGCATCGGATATTTGCTCGGAACGGACCGACCGGCGCGCGCCGCCTCATGCGCCGCGCCGGTGACCGTTTCCGCGCCGCCGCCCGGAAGCACGCGCGTGCTCTACTCGCTTGATGCGAAACGAAACGACCAGCAACTCATCGCGCTCATCGATGCCGCAAGCTCGCACGTGTATTTCGCCATATACGAATTCACGCTGAAGGACGTCGCCGATGCGCTCGTGCGCGCAAAGGAACGTGGGGTCGACGTACGAGGCCTCGCGGATGCGACCGAAAGCGCGAGTTCGTACGATCAGCCAGAAATAGAGGAGCTCCTCGCGGCAGGTATTCCGGTCGAAACGGAACAGCATCCTGACGGGAACGGAATCATGCACATAAAGCTGCTCGTAACGGACACCGCGTACGCGATGGGCTCCTACAACTGGACGGGATCGGCAACGACCGAGAACGACGAGGTGCTCGAAATCGGTACGGATCCGACGCTCGTGCAAACCTACGAAACGCTCCTATTACGGCTCTTCAAAGAGTACCGGGGAACGACCGCGGCGGCGCAAAGCGCCGCCGCGTCGGTTTTGCGCGGTCCGTACACCGTTGCCGAGGCCCATAACCACATCGGCGAGTACGCGAACGTGACGGGTACCCTGATCGACGCATACACCGCAAAAAGCGGCACGGTATTCCTTGACTTCTGCCGCGATTACCAGTCCTGTCCGTTCGCCGGGGTCATTTTTGCGGGCGATGCGAGTGCGTTCGGCGATCTCTCCCGTTATGCGGGGAAAACCGTCACCCTGACGGGCACCCTTACCTCCTACCAAGGGAAGGCTGAGATCAAACTTTCAAAGCCGGCCCAGCTCGCCGCGCCGTAACTTGAAATCTGCTCTGTTTTTGTGCTATATTTCACGCACCACGTGGCCATACAAGACCGACTCAGGATAAATAACGAAATACGTGCAGACGAATTGCGCGTCATTGGGAACGACGGGGAGAATCTCGGCGTTCTTTCACGGCGAGAAGCGCTCGCCGCTGCTGAGCGGAGCAGCCTCGATCTCATTGAGATAAGCCCCTCGGCGAACCCGCCCGTTGCGAGAATCGCCGATTATGGTAAATTCGAGTACGAACGACGGAAGAAGGAGAAAGCCGTCAAGGCGAAGGCAAAGATCTCCGAAACCAAGGAAGTCCAGATAAAGGTCGGCACGAGCGATAACGACCAGAACCTGAAGGCCAAGAAGGCCGCAGAGTGGCTTTCTGAGGGACATCGGGTTCGCGCCGAAATCTTCCTAAAGGGTCGGTATAAGGGCATGAACGAGGAGTTCCTCAAGGGCCGCCTCGAACTGTTCCTGAAGCGCATCCCGTACGCGTTCAAGATGGCGGAACCCATAACGAAGAGCCCGAAGGGATACGCGGGGGTCATTGAGCGCGACCTCGGGGCGCAAAAGAAGCGGGAGCAAGATCAAATCAACCATGAAAACAAATAAATCATATACGAAGCGCATCCGGGTCACCCGCAAGGGTAAGCTCGTCGCGCGGAAAGCAGGCCAGAATCATTTCAACGCGAAGGCCTCGGGCGCGGAACGCCGCGGCAAACGCGGCTCGGTCACGATAGCTCTTACGAAAGCCGTGAAGCGGCGCTTTCTCCCCGCATCCGGTGCGAAGTAGCTTTTAGTAAACAGTAATCTCTAGGTATGTCACGAGTAAAAGGAGGCGTCATGGCGAACAAGCGCCGGAGCAACATGCGCTCGCGCACGAAGGGCTATCGCCATGGCCGTTCAACCAAGAAGCGCCAGATGCATGAGGCTATCATGCGCGCCGGGAAGTACGCCTTTAACGACCGACGCGAGAAGAAGAACGTGTTCCGCCAGCTCTGGATCGTGCGCTTAAATGCTGCGGTCCGCGAGAACGGCCACAAGTCCTACTCGACGTTCATCAACAAAATGAAGAAGCAGGGCGTTGCGCTCGACCGCAAGACGCTCGCCGAGATCGCCGCGACGAATCCGGAGATGTTCGCTCGTATCGCCGCAAAGGTTAAATAGGATTTCGTTTCGCAAGAACCGCCGCGCCCTCACGGGCGCGGCGGTTCTTGCTTATGCCTTCTTGGCAGCCTCTCCTCTGGCAATGAGCCAGGATTCGAGCCGTTCCGGGACGACGGCATGTCCGCCAAGGTAATCGTGGATTCGCTGCGCAAGGAAACGCTCAGCAGAAGGCTCCCCTATCGCTACGAAGACCGTCTTTACGCGTCCGTCTTTCAGGCTTCCTTCCGCAAATCGCACGAGTCCGTCCCGGTCGGCATGTCCCGACCACCCTTCGAGTATCTCGACATGCGCCCGTACGTCGACCTCCCGCCCTCTAAGCTTCACGTTCTGGTCGCCCTCCGCCATACGGCGTCCGGGACTTCCGGGCGCCTGATAGCCCACGATGATGAGCGAGGTCGATGGATCCGGCAGGTACTTCTCTTCCCAGATGCCGATACGCCCGCCATGGCTCATGCCCGCGCCTGCGATGATGATCTTCTGCCGTCGATCATTCGCAATCTCCTTCGACTCATCGCGCGCGAGCGTCTTCGTAAGGAACGGAAACTCGAACAGGGAGCCCTCGCGTTTCATTTCGTCCTCGGCTGCCTTCTTAAAATACGTCGCACCCCATTTCTCGTAGACGCGGGTTACGTGTATCGCAAGGGGCGAATCGAGATAGACCGGAATCTTCGGCAGATCGCCGTTCTCGAACATGTTCGAGAGCTCATAGAGCATGAGCTGCGTACGTTCAATCGAGAACGCGGGGATAAGAATATTGCCCCCGCGGTCGATAGCCGCTTTCACGGTATTCCGCAAACGCTCTACGCGTCCCTTCTCGTCCGGATGGAGCCGATCGCCGTAGACGCTCTCCATGAGGACCGCATCGGCGTCCGGCACCGGCTCGAAGTCGGGAAGCAGGGGCGACGGCGAGTTGCCGATATCGCCGGTAAGTGCGACAGATGAACCGTCGGAAGTATCGGTTAACCGGACGCTCGCTGAGCCCAGGATATGGCCGGTATTGCGCAAATAGGCGGTGAGCCCGGGCGCGATCTCGACGTCCTTGTGATACGGGATCGTCTCGATGAGCGGGAACGTGGCGTCGACATCTTCCTGCGTGAACAGGGGGTCGACCCCGAGACGCTTCGCGGCCTCGAAGCGAATGCCCAAGCAGTAC
>JAJXVW010000033.1 GCA_021781935.1 bacterium | reverse complement strand
AGCTAGCGCCGCAAGGCAAGGAGCTTCGCGTCCTCTCCCACGCGCGACGAGAATGCGTGTCTATAGCTCTTTTTAATCCTTGACATATATGCTCTTTTGTGTAATTCTCTCAATAGAAAACTGAACTATACATTCGTACTGTATTCGAATTCGAAACCCGAAATGGCTGGGAGGCCGAAATGAACGACACAATGACCGATCTCCTTGGAGAACTTCCAGGCCTCATGGCTCTCTTCCTTGACCTCTCACGCCAGGGCAAGCGATCAACCGAGGCTGCGGTTGAAGCCGTCAAGCAGAAGCACCCTCATCTCTTTGGCATCGGCCGAGAAGACGAGGCCATCTTTGAGACGCTTCGTGAGCACCTCCGTGATCATGAGCGAGAGATGCTCGATTGCATCCTTGGAAAGATGCGTGAACATGAACAGACCATCTTTCGACTGATGATCTGCGCGATGGACTGTGGCGCGGAGATAGTTGAGAAGCCGATCAAGAATGCGAAGCGCGGACAACCACAGTCAGAAAAGGAAAAGATTCTTTGGCAATCAACCTCCAAGGATCTGAGGCTGAAGTATTTGCGGCAAGTCACCGGCGAGGCCATTGCGCTCGTCGCAAACGGCATCACACAGGAAAATGCCGCGGAACGCATCGTCGAACGCATGCGTGCGCGCCGTCTCATCACGAGAAGCGCGGGCGAGGAAGCAGCGCTCGTGCTTTGGGCTAAGCTCACTGCCTACGTGCGCCACAACATCCTTGAGTTGTTCGGAGTCCAAAGCTTCGTGGAAATCACGCCGAAGATGCTTGCAAAGCGAATGAAGCAAGCGGACGCGTGCGTTGCCGAAGCACTGAACCGGAAGGCTACGGAAATGCTTCTCAATAACCCTGAGGTGTTCCGTTTCAACGCAGACGGGCATCTCAAGAAGCCACGAAGCATCCTCTGGCACCTCTTCCACGCATCCCACAGGTAACCTTCGAAACGTAGGAGATCCCCATGGAATCGCTTGTCAAACTACTTATCAACGGACTTATAGCAGGGAGGCTGACACGTCATGAGGCTGACCGCCTGTATGCCCATCTGATCCGTGTGCTGCTCGTGATCACCGGCATCATGATGATGAGCCTCACTTGTATGTTCATGGGATGGGAGAGCATCGCCTTCGCGTTATTGCTCATCCTTGTCCTCGCAACAGCCGTCTTCTGGTTCCAACCTTCGCAGCTTTTCCTGGTGTCCCTCACCGGCGCAATAGCGGGAAGCATTGAAACCGGTACCGCGGATGGAGCTCGGAGCGGGGCAGTGAAATTCTTGAAGGGGTACGTTTCCCTTCTTCGGAAACTCCTCTTCGGAGGAACACTTGCTCTATGGCTCCTATTCCTCACGGTGCGTGCGCATCTGATGGTTCCAAGCTCGTGGTTCGACTCGCCACCGTCCTTCGAAGGATTAAGCATCTGGGGCTGGCAGCGTTGGTTCTGGATGCTCGTGTTCGCCGGCGCACTGACCTACGTAATCGGACGCTACAAGGGGCGCGATGCAGGGAAGAAGGCGGGTCGGATCATCTTCGGCATTGTGGCCTTCACGCTCGTCGGCACTGTCATACTCGACGCGCCACCCGTACGGTGGCTCGGGAGCGTACTACTCGGCACTCCAACGTTCGTGTCGGTGACCCCGAGCGAGGCGCAAGTCCCGCTCGCTCAAGGGCCGGAAAGCCATTGGGCGAAGGGCGTCATGGGCCCATACGGGAAGAGCATGCGGATTCCTGAGTTTAAGCTGACCCGCGCCTGGGTTAGCGGCGCTGGATTCAGAATCCTGTGCTACTACCAGAACGGGGCACGGCAGACGTCACCATATCCCGACCATTGCCCGGACAAGCAGGACATCTACGAGATGGTCCTGCTCAACACCACCGGGCACAATAACGAATTCGGATACGGATACAAACTATAGTTCTATGGTTATAATTATATGTTCCGTACTCAGTTACTTCGCCCGGCCGCTGCATCACCTGATGCAGCGGCCGGTTCTCATTGTAATGTTAGTGCGTCGGTAGCTGAGACTGGATGGTACCGAGATTGAAGGTGCCGAGCGCAAGGTTGAGGATTCCATACGCCCCAAAGATGATGACGAACCCCACAAGCCCCCAAAGAATCGCACTTCTCCCCTGCTCGCGCTTATGTTCGTCCCCGGCGTTCGCGATGAACTCAAACGTGCCCCAGATGAACACCACGAAGGCACCCGCGGTAAGCAGCAAGATGATCGGATTGACGATCTGAACAACTACTTTCGCGAGGAACGCATTCAGCGCCGACATTATGCCTATAGCATACGGCTCTAGGGCCCTCGAAACAACCTACAGGATGGGAAAACCCGCGATACCGCGGGTTTTCGGCCGGAGCTATATCTTTGCGAATGTTATCCGCCCACCTGGACGCCCGCGGTAGGCGTCCCACCGTTGATGTTGGAATTGTTTCCAAACGTAATCGTCCCCGTAAGGATGTTAACCAGGCCCCACACCGAAACCATGACGAAGAACCCGATAAGCCCCCAGAGCATGAGGCTCCTACCATGCTCCTTCGGCGCCTCGCTCGTCGCACCGAGGATGAACGTCTGGAACGCGCCCCAGAGGAATACGATGAAGGCGAGCGCGAACAGGACCGGGACGACGATGTTGTTTATCGTATTGATAATGAATGAACCAACGTCGGAGATGTTGTTCAGCGCTGCGCTCGATACGAGCGGGAGCGCGAAGGCGAGGGCTGATATAGCGAGAGCTTTTTTCATAGGTGACGTGAGGGGTAACGTGCTAATTGTAGCCTGGCGCGTCCTTCATTCAATGGCTCCCGGGGCGCTCTGTGGATAGCCCTATAACTGAGGCGGAAGAAGCCCCGAGCCTGAAGCGCTCTGGCCAACAGAGCCCGTCAGACCGAATATTTCAAGCGCAATGTTTACGATGCCCCAGATAGCGAATATGACGACGAACCCGATCACGCCCCAGAGGATGATCTCGTGTCCCTTTTCGCGATCGGACTCGCTCGCGCCTTTGAGAATGTACGCCTTCGCGACACCCCAGAGGAAGACAAGGAAGGCAAGCGCTATAAGGATCGGCATCGCTATGCCGTTTATGACGCCGAGAATGCCGTTCTTGTAGAGATTCAGCTCCGCCGTATTGATGCCGCTCGGTAACCCTGCGTTTGCGGTGTTGTATTGGCCGTTTACCGGATTTGGCGTGACGGTCTGGAGCTGTATGCCGCTGTTACCCGAGGCAGCGGACGCCGGAGACTGAGCATGCGCATACGGACTGCCGAGGAAAATCGCAGCGGCAAATAGGGGCGCGAGTAGCAATGCCTTCGTCATACGATCAATACCCGATCGTCCCGGCAGGATACGAGGTGGGCGTCGGCGGGGCGGCATAGCCTGCGAGACCGAACGTGTTTGCGACGATATTCACGAGGCCCCAGATGGATACCATGACCGCAAAGCCCACGAGGCCCCAGAGGATGAGTCGGTGGCCGTGTTCGACGGCCGTTTCATCGCCGCGCGAGATGATGTAGGTGCTCGCTACGCCCCAGAGGAATACGATGAAGGAGATCGCGAAAACAAGCGGCACGAGCACCGCGTTTATGAGATAGAGGATGGTTTGGGCGATATAACAAATCGTTGCGCCGCAAGCGGCGATACCCGTACCGCTCCCGAAGGAGAAGAACCAGCCGCCATTGGAGCTCGCACCCACCGCAAATGAGGCGAAGCTCGTAAATGGAGCGAGGAACGTCACGGCGAGCACGCTTGTCCGGATGAGATTCTTCATACGCTGTTAGTATCGCATCTCCAGGATTATCCGGCGAAACCGAGTGTTGATAGCAGGAGATTGACGAGCCCCCAGACGCTCAGGAGCACGATGATGCCGAGAAGACCCCAGAGCGCGAACTCCCTGCCCTTCTCGATCTTGCCCTCGTCACCCTGAGACAGGAGGAAGTATTGCGCGAGTCCCCAGATGAACACCGCGATAGCGAGCGCGAAGATGATCGGCACGATAATCGTGTTGATGACCCCGATTATGCCGGTGGAACCGCTCCCCACGAAGTTCCTAAAGGTTACGCCACCGGAGGTGCTTATGATGTCCGGCATATTTAGCCTCCTACCGAGAGCGCCTGCACCGTCGCTGAGATTCCTTGTGCGATAGCCTCGGCGCCGAGCAGGATGAGCGCCCCGACTATGGTCCACATGAGCGCTTCGCGCGCCTTGGTGATCTTACCCGGTTCACCCTGCGCAGTGACGAACAGGAAGCCGATGTACACGAGCATGAAGACGACGACCACCGCCCCGATCTTTACGAAAAACTGGAGTATGTCGGTGAGCAAGATCGGCAGGCTCGTGCCGGCACCGAGCGGGTTTACGAGCGTGACGTTTTGTCCACTGCCGTTTTGTTGGGCTGCCTGCGATGCTCCTGATCCACCCGAATCAGCTTCGCAGATGTTATTCGCATTGCATGAGTATCCCGCCTGCGTGCACGGATGAAGTGCGTCGCAGCTTACGCCTGGTTGCGCATGTGCGGCAGAGACTCCGCCGAGCATACCCGCAACTATTAAGAACGTCGCTACGGGCGTAATGAGGTTACGAGACTGCATAATCATTGCAATAGCGAGGCGAGCGACCGCTCTGCGAGCGAGAGCGCCGTCCCGAGCGTCGTGTTCCCGGTGATCACGTTGTTAATCATAGTCGAGAACACCTGGTCGGTGTCCCCGGGCGCTGGGGACAGCCACCCGCGGGCGTACAGCGCGGACGCGTACGCGACCGACGCAACCGCATCGTTTGACGGCGGGCTGGCAAGCGCCGTGCGCGTTGCCGGCGCGAGTCCGGTCGCAGCGGCGCTGGACTGCTGCTCCGCCGTGTTCGTCAGGAGCGCGGCTGCCTGGTATGCGCCCGAGTTATTCGTCGCGCCCTTCGGGATCATGAACGCATATATGCGGCCGTATGTGATTTTCGTGGTCGCGGTCGATGGCTGCGGCAAGGGAGAAACCGCGAAATCGAGATTCGGGTTCGCCTGCGCAAAATAGCGAGCCTCCGACGCATACCCGATATATAGCGCGAGATTACCCGAAAGGAATGCCGTCTGCGAATCATTCAAGGAACCGTTCCAGGTGTAGGAAACTTTCGCGGGGTCGGCGAACTGGGTATAGAAGCGGAGCACGGCTTCTCCCGGAGGAACGCCACCGTTCGACGTATTGCCCAAGTCGGTCGTAATGAGCCCGTTCGGACTTCGCGCGGCCATCGGCACGCCCGTCTGCAGGAAGAGCGCCGAGAGTATCCCGAGCGCATCGTGGACGTTCGCGTAGGTGCCGAGAGCGATGAGCCCGCGCGTTACCTGCTGTGAAGGGGTCAGCTGCGCTACCTGTGGAACGAGGCCCGTGAGTCCGTCCCAATCGGAAGGCGGTTTCGCGATACCGTCCGAAGAAAGTATGGCGTTATTGCTGAAGAGCACGAGCGGATCCACCAGGAACGGTATGCCGTAATAGCCGCCGTCCGGCGCGATAAAGATCGAGGCGCCGTCGACGAACGTGCTTTGGAACGCGTTCGCGGAAAGCTGCGACGAAGGAATCTCCTGCAGGAATGGCGCGAGCGTCGCGAGCTCCTGCTGCGACGCAAGCACAAGGTCGGGAGCTTTGCCGGTAGCTATTGCGCTCGTGAGGTCGCTCTTCAGGTTTGCGGGATCCTCCTGCACGTAGGTCACGCCTTTCAGGCTCTGATCGTCTTTCACCGCTGCGGCTAGCGCCGATGCCACGTCGTTCTTCGGCAACGTGCCCCAGACGACCACGGTCCCGACCTGGCTGTGCGCGCCGCCGCCACCGGAATAGGTCGCGAACACGAACAAGCCGATCGCCGCTCCGAGCGCGAAGATGCCGAGAAGAATGCCTTGGAAGAGCGATAGGTTTTTCATACGTTACTGGGGTGCGGTGAACACGATCCCGTAATGATGCGGGCCCGCGCGGAAATCCTTTTGCTTATAAAAGCCGCCCTCGATGAAGAGCGCCTCGGCCTCATGCTCAGGCACCACGTGCGCTTGCGCAGGGCCCATGCCGCCGTAG
>JAJXVW010000032.1 GCA_021781935.1 bacterium | reverse complement strand
TCTCCGAGATATCGCCGAGCGAACGTGCGTACTCGAGATTTTTCGCGATTTCGGTGCGTCGCACCGTCTTCAGGTGTTCGAGCTCCTGGACCATTTCATCGAACTTCTCCTGTGACACCACAGTTTCTCCGGATTCGGCCATGAATGGGAATTAGTTTCGTCTATTGTACTTGCCTATCCGGGATGTGCAAGGACAATCAAGGCGCGGTCGTCGAGGCTGCTTGATCGGTCGTTGTCGAGGTGCCGCCGGTATAGGGAGAATTCTCCGCGTGGAGCATCGCAAAGAGCTGCGCCATCACCGTGACCGCGTCCTCGCCGCTGCCGTTCGGGCCCCGCTCGAGCACCACCGCGAAGGAATACTGCGGGTGATCATACGGGAAGAATCCTTCGACCCAGGAATTATCGTACTGGTTCTGTGAGCCAACCTGCGCGGTTCCGGTCTTCGCTGCCACGGCAAGATACGGAAGATCGATCGCACGTGCGAGCGGCGTCCCGACGACCCCGATCCGCATCCCGCCGCGCGCGACCGCATAGGTCCACGGGGCCGCGGGTACCGTTACGGATGGCGTCTTCTGGCCTTTGAGCAGCGTCGGCGTGTAGAGTGTCCCGTCGTTGGCTATCGCGGCAGTTGCACGCGCCATCTGCACCGGAGTCACGAGCATCGAATATTGGCCAATACCGGTGAAATACGTATCGCCGAGGTACCACGGCTGTCCCAGTGTCTGTTTCTTCCATGCGGGGCTTGGCACGAGGCCGCTCGCCTCTCCCGGCAAATCGATACCGGTGGTCGTGCCGAATCCGAATGCGCGATACCAGTAATCAAGACGATCGATACCGAGGCCGGGTTGGCTCTTATACCCGCCCGCTACCGTGTAAAAGAATATGTCCGACGACCAGGCGATCGCATGCTGCACGTCGAGCGGGCCGAGCACTTTCCAACCCGTATAGCGATAGTATTGCCCGGGATGGTACGGATTAGGTATATCGAGGTACCCAGGATCGTCGATGATCGTCGTAGGCGTGATGACGCCGTCGGTAAGAGCGCCGATCGCTTCGAAAGGCTTCACGATGGAACCCGGCGTATAAACGCCCTGAACGGCATGGTCGAGAAACGGATCTCCGGGGTCCGTATTGTACGCGGCGATCGCAGAAGCCGGACCGCCAAGGCTCATGACGTTCGGATCGTACGAAGGATACGAGGCTATTCCGCGCACTTCCCCGTTATGCACGTCCATGATGACGCCCGCACCCGCGACGAACCCATACTGCTGCACGACGTTTTGCAGCGCCTGCGCAAATTTCCGTTCCAGATCGGCATCGAGCGAGAGCGTGAGCGTCTTTCCGTCCTGCGCAGGCGCAACGACCCCCTGCGAGCGCACGCGACCGAGCGCATCGCGTTCGACGAGCAGCTCCCCGTTCTTTCCGGAAAGGAGATCGTTATATTCCGCCTCAAGGCCGGCGAGGCCCACTTCCTTCGTGTCGTAATAATTGCCGCTCGCATCCTTCTTCGGATACGAGACGTACCCGATGATTTGCCCCATCCCGGGTATGGAATACTCTCGACGGACGCTTCCGTCGGGCAGCTCTATATTTTGCGCAAGGATGACGCCGTTGCGATCCTCGATGACGCCGCGCGGCGCAAAGAGCGTCACCGCGGCAAGCGAATTATGAGCGCTCTCCGCCGCATACGCCTTTCCGTCGAGCACCTCGAGCGTAAAGCTGCGCACGCCGAGGACCAGGAAGAGCAGCCCGAGCGCGAGCGTGACCAGGCGATAGGTCGAGGGCGGCAACGGTTTCTCGAGCCGCCCTTCAAAGCGGTTCCGATCGAACGCGGGTGCATTCGATGCGTCAAGGAAAATCTCGTCAGGAGCGATCTCGGGGTCGCGTCTTCGTTTCCGTCTCCAGAATCGCATCAGGTAATGATACGCGCGGCAAGGCGCTTACGCACGAGGAGAGCCGCGATGGCGGCGCCGAGGCCGAGCACGGTGCCCCACGGTACCCAAGCGGCGTGCGGCGTATAGTACAGCGCATCGAGGAGGAGGCCTACGGCGGCAGGCGCAAGCGGTATCCAGAGCGCGAGCGCAAGCGATGCGACCGCGGGCACAATCCAGGGCAGGAACAGCGTGGAGAGAAGGGTCGCCGCGAGCAAAAAACCTCGAGTTCCTTGGGTCATAGTGCGGTCGAGCTTGCGCAGGAGAGCGCGCCTGTTAGGGCGCTTCCTACATCGCGAAGCGCAACGTACGCGAGCGAAAACGGGTTTGCGACCGGGACGATATGAACGGTAACCGTCGGGGATGCTGCGGCTCCCGTGAGGCTGCCGATCACGCCGATCGGAATCGCCCCGGGTCCCGGTGCGTACACGGTCTCCCCGTCCGTAAAGCCTGCCGACCGCGGCGCCGACGCGGTAAACGCTCCGCCGCCGACCCCCGTTATGGTGAGGGGCGTATGCGATCCTCCAACCCAAACCGCAAGCGACTCCCGGGGTGCAGTGTAAAGCGTTATGCGAGCGAATGATCCGGCAACCGATGAGACGAAGCCTATGGGAACGCCCCCGTTGCCGAACGCTTCCATCCCGTCCGCGATCCCGTCGCGCGCGCCGCCCGCGATGATGAGCGAATCGTACGGAGAAACGGGCGGTCGCGCGAGCACGGCGGCAATGATTGCCGGGGACGCTGCGGGAGAGCCGGAAGCGCCGAGGAGCGCGGAGAGGCTCGAGACTTGATCGGCAAGCGTTCGGTTCTCGACCGCGAGCGCGTCATTCTGGCGGATCAGTTCTTGCTTCGCCGCCGCGAGCGCTTCCGTGTTTCCGAAGCCGGAAAGCGTGCGCGCGAACGACGCGCTTACGGCGTCTCCCGTTCGCACGAACGGCATCGTCGCCGCGAGAAAAAAGCCCGGCAGGAAAATACGACAGAGTGCCAGAAGGAGCACCGCCGAGAACGCGATCATGCCTCCGGAAAATCCGGAGGGAGAGAGGAGCGCGTTACGTCTCGCTAAGGATGTCTTCCTCATCGATGAAGAAATCAGCGTACGGCGCCGGGTTCTCCGTCACCATGCCGGCGCCGCGCACGACGGCCGTGAGCGGATCCGGCGCGACCTTAACCGGAACTCCGAGCATCTTTGCGAGGATCTGGGGCAGCCCTCGCAGAAGCGCGCCGCCGCCGAACACCGTTACCCCGCGCTCGAGCACGTCCGAGAGGAGTTCGGGTGGCGTAGCTTCGATAACTTCCTTCATGGCGTCCATGAGCGCATCGAGCGAGGGGGCAAGCGCCTCGCGCACATGCGCGTCCGTGAGCATCACCTCGCGCGGCAGTCCGGTCGCAAGGTCTCGTCCGCGGATGGCGTGCGAAAGCGTGTCCGTGAGCGGCGTAACCGCGCCGATCGTTATTTTCACCTCCTCCGCCGTGCGTTCCCCGATCCCGAGCTTGAATTCGCTGCGCACGAAATCGATGATGTTCTCGTTGAAGCGATCGCCGGCGACCTGCGAACTCTTCGACGCCACCGCTCCTTTAAGCGCGATGACTGCGATATCGGTCGTGCCGCCGCCGATGTCGAGCACCATGGTCCCGACCGCCTCGGAGACCGGGAGCTTCGCGCCGATCGCGCCCGCGACCGGCTCCTCGAGGATGATCGCCTCGCGCGCGCCGGCATTTCTCGCCGCGTCGCGCACGGCACGGCTCTGCACGTTCGTAACGCCGGTTGGCACGCCGATGACCACGCGCGGACCGAAAAGCCGTGCGCGGCCGCCCTGCGCCTTGTTTATGAGGTACGTGAGGAGCTCCTCGGTAACTTCGAAGTCGCTGATGACGCCATGCGAAAGCGGACGTACCGTGCGGATGTGCGGCGGCGTCTTCCCGAGCATTTGCTTCGCTTCCTTCCCGACCGCGACCACCTGCCCGGTCTTATCGTTCACGGCAACCACGGACGGCTCATTTATGATGACTCCTTTCCCGCGCACGTACACGAGCGTATTCGCCGTACCCAGGTCGATCGCGATATCCGATGAGAACAGCGAATTTTTCGAGAACTTAGGCATGGTAGGTACGGAGGATGTCTTCGCGGGTAATGAGCTCCATCGAACCGGTCGCACGGTCGGTGACCTCGAAAGTCCCTTTCTCCGACGAATCGCGGCCGACGACAATGCGCGTCGGAATGCCGATCAGGTCGGCGTCCGCAAATTTCTCTCCCGCCCGAAGGTCGCGATCATCGAAAAGCACCTCGACTCCCGCGTTCCGTAGCGCGTCATAGAGATCTTCCGCCGCGCGCGCAGCTGCGTCGCCGTCCCTGCCGAGAGAAACCAGATGCACGCGAAACGGCGCCACCTCGGCGGGCCAGACGAGGCCCTTATCATCCGACAAGAGCTCGACGATGGTACCCATGAGACGTCCCGGACCGATGCCGTAAGAGCCCATCCACACCGGCTCGTCTTTGCCGTCAGCGGTCTTGAAGGTGAGTCCGAGCGCCGCGGAATATTTCGTGCCGAGCGGAAAAATATTTCCCACTTCGATCGCCTTCGCTTCGCGAAGCTCCTCCCGCGCTATCCCGAGCTCGGCGAGCACGTCGTCGGTATAGACCTCTTGGTTAATCGCGACGCCCTTCCCGTCGTGAATGTAGATGGTGTCTTCGCCCGCGTCGCAGACGGTCTGGAACTCGTCGCTGAACTTGCTGAACGACCCTCCCGAAGCGAAGGTACGGTAGGTCTTCTCACCGATGCCCGCGCGGCGGAAGACGTTCAGATATGCCGCCGCGGCCTGCTCGTAGAACGTCTTGAATTCCGTCTCGTCGCGGTTAAACGAATAAAGATCCTTCATGATGAACTCGCGAGCGCGCATAATGCCGCTCTTCGCTCGCGTCTCGTTGCGGAATTTGTTTTGGAACTGATAGACGTATCGCGGAAGATCCTTGTAGGAGGCGATGTGATCGACCATAAGCGCGGTGAGCGCCTCCTCGTGAGTGTTCGCAAGCCCGAGCTCCCCGCCGTTCTTGAGCTTCGTCTTGAACCAGACGTCAACGACCGCATCGTCCCAGCGACCGCTCTTTTTCCACGCACCCGGATCTTGAAGCGTCGTGAGGAGTACCTCCTGCCCTCCGATTGCATTCATTTCTTCACGGATGATGTTCACGATCCGTTCGAGAGTCCGCAGGCCGAGCGGTAAGAACGAATAGACGCCGGACATCTCCTTGTGGACGAATCCCGCGCGCACGAGCAATTGCGCATTCTTCGACACCTCGTCTTTGGGCGCTTCACGCCGGGTCTTGGTAAAGAGGGTCGATTGCCTCATGGTGCGCCCAGTATACCCGAACACCAAAAAACCCGTAAATCCGTCAGCCGAGGAGCCTGAAGATATCGTGTGCGGTCACCACCACCATAAGCAGGAGAAGGAGCGCGAACCCGGCGCTATTCACGGCCTGCGCGAGCGAAGGCTTTATTCGTCGGCGCGAGACTCCTTCGATGATGACGAAGAGGAGGCGCCCGCCGTCGAGCGCAGGCACCGGAATGAGATTAATGAGGGCGAGATTGATTGAGATGACGGCCATAAGCGACAAGAGGTCGCCGAACCCCTGCCGGCTCGCGGCACCGACCGCTCCCGCGATGCCCACGGGACCCGCCACCTGAGAGAGATTCGCGGAGAACGTGAACAGCCCGTAGAAAAAATGCGCGAGGCCTTGCGCGGTAAGCGCGACAGCTCCCCACGTGAGCGAGGCGCCCTTCATGACTGCCGCGCCGAAGGAGAGCGGCAGGACGCCGACCGTACCCACGTCGATGCCGAGCGCATACCGCGAAGGATCTCCCGCGATAAGGCCCGTCGCGGGCGTCACGACGAGCGATTCGTTTCCGCCCGTCGCGGTTAGAATCGTAAGCGTAATCGGCGCACCGTCGCTTAACGTCACATACTGGGGAAAACTCGAAGGCGAGCCGGAAGTCCATGTCCCAGAACGATCAGCGGCGGCGCGTATAAGGTCGCCCGGGGCGAGCCCGGCAATCGCCGCCGGAGATCCGGGGAGCACTTCCGCCACCGCAAGCTCGACATTCTTCGCGCGAGCGATCTCCGCGGGCGAAAGCGCGCGCGGCGTGCCCGCGACAAGGGCGCCGGTAATGAGCAGGTACGCGAACAGGAGATTCATCGTGACGCCCGCGAGGAGCACGATGGCCTGCAGAATGCGCGGTCGCGCGGTAAAGGAATCCGGTCCTTCTTGGTTCCCGTCCTCGCCGTATATCTTCACGAAGCCTCCGAAAGGCAGCCAGTTGAGCGTATATTCCGTGTCTCCCCGCTTCCCTATCGTGAGCGCTCGCGGCGGGTATCCGATACCGAATTCGTCGACGCGCATGCCGGAAA
>JAJXVW010000031.1 GCA_021781935.1 bacterium | reverse complement strand
GTGGCGGGGCCTGTCGACAAGATTCAGCTTGGTGCCTTTATATTCCACTGCCGCATTCTTCGCGTAGATGGTGATGCCGCGCTCCTGCTCAAGCTTGTTCGAATCAATGGACGCCGCCTCGATCCCGCACTGCTTGAGCAGCGCGTCCGTGAGCGTGGTCTTCCCATGGTCCACATGGGCGATGATGGCGATGTTTCGGATTTCCATAAAAATAAGCCGCCGCAGGCGGGAAGCCTCGCGGCTGATGTTCTCACGATACAACAATTGCGAGCCAGTCGCAATACGTAAGCACGGGTTCCCGCAGCGCAGGTTCCCGTGCTCATGATTGATCCTTTTTCGTTTAGTCTTGCAGGTGCGCGGCGGAATATCCGTGGGCCGTAAGCAGCTCGCGTGCGAGCACGGCCGCATCCTCGATCCTCGATATCGTCCGCATCTGTTTCAGAGCCCGCATGTTAATGCGATCGGGATCCGCGAGTTCGCCAAGCGTCCGTATCCTCCACGCGCCTGCAAAGACGTGCTCGAACGCGACGCGATGAGACTCGTCAAGATTCGCCCCTTTCATCTTTGCTTGCTGAATCGCTTCTCGCAGCGATAGGCCTGCTGATGCGTTTGCGTGCGTTTCCATATCCGCCTCCTTCCATGGCATCCGCATGAATAATGCATACGCGGCTTGAATCCGTCAAGCCGCGTATGCCTCGCATGCCGCGTGCGCTACTCGAACCGGAAACTGCGAACGACCTCATCGAGCGCCGTCGCGACCTTTTGCTCATTGAAGGTCGCCACCTTCCCGGGCGGATAGTTGTGGATGTTGCCGTAGTGAATGGTGTATTCGATGGCGTAGCACATGTTGTCCTTCACCGTGCGGTAGCTCGTCGTGTCGTAAATATTGCCCGCGCCGACTCCCGTGAAGAGCAGCCTTGTATAGGTCGTGTCCCCGATCGTCACCGGCGTTGAGGTAGACTGCTTCCCCTCAAGATTCTTCGTGCACTCGGCGACCGCCTGCGGATCGCTCGAAACGCCCACGGTGAACCAGGCGTTGCCGAAGTTCGTCCCCGGTTCATAGCTTTGCGGAACCGTGATCTTTGCGAGCACCATTCCGGTCGTCGTCGCCGGCGCGGACCAATTTGGACCATAGCCCGGCTCGATTCCCGCCACGCTGAACGTCGACGGGAAGGTGAACGTGAAGGACTTTCCCGTGTTCTCGTATCGCTCATAGCCGGGCGTCGAAGCCGGCGCCACGTTCGCCGCCGTACAGTCCGCGTACCGGAGATCGGTCGAAGATGCCGCGTTCGTGAACGATCCGTAATCGCCCTTCCCGACGAACAAGAGGTCGGCACCGGTCGAGGTCGATTCATAGCGGATGCCGGAACCGGAGCGTACCTGCGGGAGCAGATAGGATTCGCCGCTGCCCAGCGTGAGCGCGAGCGTACTCGTCGAGAACGATCCCCGCATCGTGTTGCCGCCGCCGCAGTAGAAGGTGACGGCATTCACAGCCGGCGTGCTCGAGGCAACGATCCCGCTGCGAGTCGCCGAGGTGTCATAGGTGAGATAGAGCGCGAGCAAAACCGCGATAACCACGATTACGAGCCCGCCGAGGAGTGGTGTATTACGCATAGGCTGCCGATTACTAGGTATGCGTTCATACTACCCCCGCGCGAAGGGATTCGCTATGGGGACAAGACCGCGGCGAGGCGGACTCCCGCTACTGCTTCAATCCGAGGCCTTTCTTCAGGAGATAGAGGTTCACCACGGCAAGCAGGAGGACAAGGGTGCCGAGCACCGCGAAGGATACCCAGAGCGAAATGTCGGAGATGCCGAGAAAGCCGTAGCGAAAGCCGTTGATGATGTAGAAGAGCGGATCGAACCGCGTGAGCGATGCCCAGAACGGCGGGAGGCTCGCGGTCGAGTAGAAGATCCCGCCGAGATAGACGAGCGGCTGAAGCACAAAGGTGGGGACGATGTTGACCGCATCCATCGATTTCGCATATATACCGTTCACGAGTCCCGCAAGCGCGAAAACGAGCGAAGACAGGACGAGGAAGAGGATGATGATCGCGACCGAGTGGATGACGAGGTGCGTGAAGAAGAGCGCGACAAGAAGCACGAGAATACCCGTCACGATGCCGCGAATAAGCCCGCCCGAGATGAATCCTGCGATGAGCACCCACGGCGGCGTCGGCGAGACGAGAATCTCGTCGATGGTGCGCATGAAGAACTTGGACTGGAACATCACGAACGAGGTGTTCATGTACGAATTCATCACGACCGAGAGCATCACGAGGCCCGGCACGACGAACATGATGTACGGCACGCCGTGGACCATGCCGATGCGGCTCCCGAGGAATGCCCCGAAGATGAGGAAATAGAGCGTCGAGGTCACGAGTGACGGCAGGAACGTCTGCGGCCAGATACGGAGGAGCCGTACCACCTCCTTGCGGATGATGGTGTAGTACGCGACCCATTTCTCGTAGGGAGTCATGCTAGTTCTGTTCGGGTGCTTGCTGGGTCAGTTTTAGATAGACCTCCTCGAGCTTCCCGCCGCGGAATGCCTCTCCCTCCGGCGTGCGGCCGTCCGCGAGCGCGAGCATCTCGTCGATCGTACCCTGCGCGACGATCGTACCGTGGTTTATGACCGCCACATGCTTCGCGAGCTGCTCGGCTTCTTCGAGATAATGGGTCGTGAGAAGGATGGTGACGCCCTTCGACGTCAGCGTCTTGAGGTATGTCCACATGGCGCGGCGGCTCTCAACGTCTACGCCAGCGGTCGGTTCGTCGAGGAAGAGAAACTCCGGATCGTGGACAAGCGCGCGCGCGATCATGAGCCGCCGCTGCATACCGCCCGAAAGTTCGCGCGCGATATTCTCACGCTTGTTCGCGAGACCGATGTCCTTGAGTATGGCGTCCGCGCGCGGGAGCGCGACCGCGCGCGGGATTCCGTAGTACCCCGCCTGATTCACCACGATATCGATGACCTTCTCGAACGGATTGACGTTCAGATTTTGCGGGACCACGCCCACCGGCCGCCGAGCGCGCTCCGGCTGCGCGAACGCGTCGACTCCGAAGATCGAGAGCGCGCCGCCCGTGGGTATGACGAGCCCCGTCGCAATGCCGATGAGCGTGCTCTTGCCGGCGCCATTCGGTCCGAGGAGCGCGAAGAAATCGCCCTTCGGAACCTCGAGAGTAACGCCGGTGAGCGCGACAGTGCCGTCAGCGTAGGTTTTCCGGAGATCGGTGGTTTTGAGCGCGAGATCCTCCATGTCACTCGTCGCGCAGCGGCATGCCGTTCAGATAGTCCGCCTTCCCTATCGCGACGCCGTTCTTTCGCACGAGCGCATACGCCATCGCGACATGGAAGAAGAAGTTCGGTAGCGCGTACTCGCGCGCGTAATCGTACCCGGTCAGGTACTTGCCCGGGAAGTACGCGAGCGTTATCCGCCGGTCCGCGGCTCCGTCATACGAAGCGGCGTCTAGCGTCGAGAGGAACGCCACAGTCGCGTCGATGCGCGCGAGGAGCGCGTCCACGGTCGTCTCGTCGTCGGCCATCTTCGGAGGTTCGATTCCCGCGAGACGCGCCGCCGCGCCCTTCGCGTTGTCGCAGGCAATCTGCACCTGCTTCACGAACGGGAACATGTCGGGGGCGAGCCGGTCGTTCAAGAGGGCGTCGTCGGAAAGTCCGTGCGATTTCGCTTTTTCGAGTACGCGGCGTACTCCGCCGAGCGATTTCGTGAACACGGGAACGGTGAATGCGTACAGTTCGTTCATAGCCGAGCGATTGTACCGCATGCGGAATCGGATTGCCATGAGGATAACCCGCGGCGCTACCATTTCCGGCTATCGTATGCCCAGTGCAGAAGCGCTTGCCGCCGGCGCGGCTGGCATGTCTCGTCGCCCGCGCGGCAATGAGCTTTGAGCTGCCGTACATGCCGCTTCATGTTGAGCCAGCGTCGAATCTGCCGCTCGTCCTCTTCGGGAAGACGGCGCCCTTGGTAATAGCGGCAGTACCACTGAAACCAGCCGCGCGGATCGTCCCGATATATCCAGCCCTTCTGCCGCCAGACCGAGAGCGGCTGCGACGCGCGCACCCCGAAGTGATTCAACGTTCGATCCTGTCGGTATACGCCATCCTTTTGGAACCGGGCGCGCTTGAACCAGTCCTTCGGGAATTCATTGACGCAATCACGCAGGTAGACGCCGCCGAACACGCCGAGTGCAAGCATCTCCTTGGGCGACAGCTGCGGCTTGAACCGTGGATCGAACTGCGCGCCGACAGGGGCCGTGAGCACGTAGCGATAGCCGCGCTGCATGCGGTCGTTCACGAGTACCGTCTTACGGCGCATGGCTACCAGAAGAGCGACACGATCGCCGCAGCGCCCGAGAGCGCCATAAGCGCGATGGTGAGCCAGCCGACGATATTCGCGAGGAGTCCGCTCGCATAGTCGCCCATGATCCGGCGGTTCGCTGCGATCCGCACCACGAAGAAGAGGATCACCGGCGCGATGACGCCGTTCGCCACCGCCGCCCAGATGAGTCCGCGGATCGGATCGAGATGCATGAAATTCGCGAGGACCCCCACTCCCATCGAAATGATGATGACGCCGTAAAACGCATACGCCTGCTTCAATTTCCGGTACAAACCGTACTTCCACCCGAACGACTCCGCGATGGCGTACGCGGTCGAGCCTGCAAGCACGGGAATCGCGAGGAGGCCGGTGCCGAGTATGCCGAGCGTGAATATGAGGTACGCGAGCTCGCCGAAGGGCTTCAGCGCGGCGGCGGCCTGCGCGGCGGTGGCGATATGGGTGTTTCCCGCCATAAAGAGCGTACCGGCGCATGCGGCGAAGATGAAGAAGGCGATCACTTCGGAAACGAACATCCCGCTCCAGACATCGATGCGCATGCGGCGGATGCCGCCCGGCGAGGCGTCTTGACGGCGCTTCGCGACGCTCGTCTGGCCGTGGAGGATCCCTTCCTCGACCTCCTGCGACGTCTGCCAGAAGAAGAGATACGGCGAGATGGTCGTCCCGAGGATTGCCGCGACGAGGAATATCTGGTCCTTCGAGAACGTGAGCGTCGGCACGACCAGATGCGCGAAGACTTGCCCCCAATCATGCACCACGATGAACGCGACGAACACGTATGAAAGCAGCGCAAGCGCGAGGTATTTCAATATTTTCGCGTACCGCGCATAGGTCGTAAAGATCTGAAGGAAGAGCGAAATGAGCGCAAAGAGCACGACGAGAAGCTCGAACCGCGCGCCCGGAAACAGGAGCCGGGTCGATGCGGACATCGCGCCGAGGTCCGCCGCGATGTTGAGCGTGTTCGCGACGAGGAGCAGGAACGTCGCCGCATAGAGCGCGCTTCGCGGAAAGTGCTGCCGTATGTTGGCGGCGAGCCCCTTGCCCGAGACGACGCCGATACGCGCACACATCTCCTGCACCGTCGACATGAACGGATACATGAAGAGCGACAGCCAGATGAGCCGGAAGCCGTACTGCGCTCCGGCCTGAGAGTAGGTGGCGATGCCGGACGGGTCATCATCGGAGGCGCCGGTGATAAGACCCGGGCCGAGATTCGCCCAGTATTCTTCCGCGAGCCGGAACGGTTTCTTCCCTATGAAGCGCCTCTCCCCGCGCGCGGCGAGCTCGACGCCTTCCTCGAGCGCGCGCGCCGGCGCTTCGAATGAATGTTCCATCTCCTTCCCGAACGGGACCGCTTTCTTCGAGGCGGATGATTCATCCGGAAGCATTGGCTCCATGATACCGCGGCCGAGGGGTCCCCGGCGATCCTGTGCACGAGATTATCCGTCCGGGCGGTGCTTGATGAAGCTCCCTTCCCGCAGGTCGCGGAACGCTTCGAGGAGTTCCTGCTCCGTGTTCATGACGATGGGACCGCGCCACGCAATCGGCTCGCGGAGCGGTGCGCCCGCGATGAGGAGAATGCGCGCACCGCGTGCGCCAGCTGCGAGCGAGACATGCGTGCCGTCGCGCGTAAACAGGAGTATCCGGTTCGCCGGATATACAGCCTCCTCGCGCGGCATGCCGATTGCTCCTTCGACCACGTACGCGAAGGCCGTGTGCCCGGCGGGGATCGGCACGTGGACCGTGCCGTTTTGCGTAATGGCGATATCGAGGTAGAGCGGATTGCCGGCAATCGCCTCAAGCGCCCCCGTCACACCCTCGAGCGCCCCGGCTATGATGCGCACACTCGCTTCGCGGCCGAGCGCGATCGCGGGTATCGTCGCACCGGTAAGATCCTGGTACCGCGGGGGAGCCATCTTCACCGCGCGCGGCAGGTTCACCCAGAGCTGGGACCAGCGAATGCCATGAGCGCTTTCTGGCATCTCTTCGTGAATGATCCCTGAGCCGGCGGTCATCCATTGGACGCTCCCCGCGCCGATACTCCCCTCATTGCCGAGCGAATCCCGCTGCCGAAAAGCGCCAGACAGGGAGGAGATCAACGACGCGATGCCGCGGTTGGGATGGCAGGG
>JAJXVW010000030.1 GCA_021781935.1 bacterium | reverse complement strand
TCTGCACCCCGGGTTTCTCGGGCGCTGAGCTCTATTCGCTCATGAACGAAGCGGCCATACTTGCCGCGCGCGAGAATCGAAAGGAGATCACGCAGTACGACCTCATCCGCTCGATCGAGAAGGTCATGCTCGGCCCGGAGCGAAAATCGCACTTGCTTACGAAAAAGGAGAAGGAATTGACTGCCTACCACGAGGCGGGTCACGCGCTCGTTTCCTCGATACTGCCGTTCGCGGATCCGGTGCATAAGGTGTCGATCATAAGCCGCGGCCGCGCTGCAGGGTATACCTTGAAGCTTCCCTTCGAAGATAAAAAGATGCAATCGAGAAAGCAGTTCTATGACGACATCGCCGCCACCCTCGGGGGCTATGTGGCGGAGGAGATGCTCTTCGACGACGTGACGACGGGACCGTCAAACGATCTTGCGGTCATCACGCATATCGCGCGCAACATGGTCGCGAACTACGGCATGAGCGAAAAGCTCGGTCCGGTAGCGTTCGGGGAGCGAAGCATGGGCAGCGAGCCGTATTCCGACAGGGTCGCCGCGGAGATCGATGCGGAAGTGTCCCGGATCATCGACACGCAGATGAAGCGCGCGCGCAAGGTGCTCGAGGATCACCGGCCTGCGCTCGATGCGATTGCGAAAGCGCTCATCGAGAAGGAAACCCTCGAACGGGACGATTTCGAGAAGGTGCTCGTCCTAAACGGCATCGAGCCGAAAAAGCCCGAGGAAATTGAAGGTGTGCCGCCGGTCGTGATCGCTCCCGATCCGGACGAGCCGCACGGCATCGATTAACCGCATAAAAAGATTCGCCCCGGGCGACGCGTCGCGCGTCGCCCGGGGCGGTAGTGAAGGAACGGTTGGTCAGATGACACGGAATCGAGTTTCGTACCTCAGACCACTTTCGCTCCATCCGAGCGCAACAACGACGTCATTGAGCTCGGGAACAGGGATCGGCGCCGGAGGAGGCGTCTTCTCGCGGACGAAGGTGACCGTGTCGTGGTCCTTCGGTATCGGAAGACCCCACCAGCGTGGCGCGTTGAGCGACATGAATCGCTCGAAGCGTACGTCAAGCGCGCCGCGTGCACGATGTCGCCCGGGAGCTTCAGGATGCCGTCGATGTCACACGGCTGCTTGAGCCAGCCAGCCGCATTTCCCAGCTTTTGCGTGTGCATAGGGTATTCTCCATTGCTGATCCTTGACTGCCAAGGAGCCTCTGGCGAGACGCTAGCACGCGTGCGAATGGCGCACAATCGGTGTAGATTTAGGGAATCCGCCCGTAGCTCAGCTGGTTAGAGCACGGAGCTTATACCTCCGGGGTCCTTGGTTCGAATCCAAGCGGGCGGACTAAAAATGCGAAAACGTCCTGCCGCATGCGTGATGCGGCAGGACGTTGCGCCGGGAGGCTTATGAACGCAATCAGGCAAGCATGGAATCTCCGAGCCAAGGATTGGTGCTCGGGGTCATGCGCATGTCGTGCGCGAACAAGACATGAGCGCCATCGTATGGAATTCGCTCGACGCGAATGTCGTGACGGCCTTCGATGGCCCATTCGGCAAGCGCATCCGCTTTACGCACGACTGCCAGAGGCAGACGGCGACTCGTCTTCTGGAAGACTCTCGTAAGACTCTCGATCCGGACCCGTCCTCGTATGACGACGGCCTCATCTTGCATCAGCGTGACGCGGTCGGTTCGGACGTGCGTGAGACCCATGCAGAATCCGTAGAGTGCGGTGATGGGGTCTGCCGCCGATGCGAAGAGCCTTTCATAATGGCCACAGACGTGATAGCCGGTCCGGAATGCTCCCTTGGTGATGCGTAAGTCGAGATGAAGCCCGTCGAGCGGGCGGATGATGTCGCGCATGGTTTCTTTGCTCCCTCGAATAGATACCGTCTGCCGATAACCTAACAAAACGAACGAAGAAGGGGAAGGCCATTGTTCACTCCATATGGATCGACGCTCCGGCAGCACGGGAGCGATCCCTGAGCACGGGATGCGTGTGGAGATCGGGATCGGCCTCAAGAAGGCGCGCCGCTTCCGCGCGTGCGGCCTCGACCATCTTTATATTCTTCAGGGCTTCCATAGCGACATCGGAAACGCCCCATTGGCGCGCGCCGGTAAGCTCGCCCGCGCCGCGGAGCGCGAGATCGTATTCGGCGAGTTCGAACCCGTCTTTCGCATTTTTGAACGCTTTCATGCGGTCGCGCGTGGTCGGCCCTGATGATTCCGGAAGCGCGAAGCAGTATGCCTGATGCGTCGAGCGGATGACTCGGCCGCGCAACTGGTGCAGCTGCGAGAGCCCGAAGCGTTCCGCGCCTTCAATCAGGATGACGGTTGCGTTCGGTACGTTCACGCCGACTTCGACGACCGAGGTCGCGACGAGGATGTCCGTGTCTCCCTGCGCGAACGCATCCATCGCCGCTTCCTTTTCAGCGGGACGCATCCTGCTGTGCAGGATTCCGACGGATGCATCGGGGAATACCTCCTGCTTCAGGCGCTCGGCTTCGGCTTTGACGCTCTTCGCCTGGAGCGCGAGCTCTTTCGTCGGATCCGGCTCGTCGATTCTCGGACAGATGACATAGGCCTGGCGGCCCTTTGCGATCTCTTCGCGTACGCGCACATATGCGTCTTCGCGCTTGTCCTTCGCGAGCACTTCCGTCTTGATGGGTTTACGTCCGGAAGGCATCTGGTCGAGCACGGTGAGATCAAGGTCGCCATAGATGGTGAGCGCGAGCGTGCGCGGTATGGGCGTCGCGCTCATGCTGAGGAGATGCGGTGCGCATGCATCCTTCGTCACGAGCTTCTTACGGTGTACGGTCCCGAAACGATGCTGCTCGTCGATGATGGCATAGGCAAGATGCTTGAACGTGAGTGATTTCTCTACGAGCGCATGCGTACCGATAACTATGGGAATGAGTCCGTCCGCGACCCGCTTCCTGAAAGTGGTCTTCGAAAGCTTCGCGGATTCCTCGTAGCGCACTTTCGACGGGAACACGCGGCATTCGTTGCCGGTCACGAGACCTATCGGAATCGGATGATCGCGGAAGTAGGAGACGAACGTGGAGAAGTGCTGCTTCGCGAGGATCTCTGTCGGGACGAGGTACGCGACCTGCAGGGTCCCCGCGATGCGTCCGGGCGGCACCGAGGTCGCGACCAGATACGCGGTCGCCGCCGCGACCGCGGTCTTGCCGCTGCCCACGTCGCCCTCGAGGAGCCGCAGCATCGGATGCGCGTGCTCGAAGTCGGTTACGATCGCATCGATCGCGTGCGTCTGCGCGTGCGTCGGCGGAAACGGGAACGAATCGATAAACTCCTTGAGTGCTGACCGGTTGACACGGACGGGAAGCGCCTTCTCGCGGACGATCTTGCGCCGGCGTTCTTGAACGGCGAGCTGAAGCGCGAAAATCTCTTCAAAGGCGAATCGTTTCCGCGCGGCGCGCGCGTCTTCGACTTTCCTGGGCGCGTGTATCCATACGAGCGCGCTCTGGAGCGAGGGTAGCCGGTATCGCTCGAGAATGTCAGACGGAATAGGGTCGTCTACGGATTCATGCGCATGCGACTCAAACACCTTCCGTAGCGCGTGGAAGAACCATAAGGACGAGATGCCCTGGCTCTCCGGGTAGACGGGGTAGAGCGTCGTGACCGCCTCCCCGGAAGCGTGCGTGAACAATGTCTCGTGCGCGTCTTCGGGCATGATCGCGGAACGTTCTACGTCAGGATTCGCGATGTAGGGAGATGCGGCTGAGCCGGTAACGCGACCGCTCACTTTCACCACCTGCCCCTCATGAAGCGTCTTTGCGATATATGGCTGATTGAACCAGCGAAGCTTGATCCTTCCGGTTGCATCCTCGAACCATGCCTCAGCCATCGGGCGCCTGCTCTTCCAGGATTTTCTCGTCTCCGGCTTGCGTATGGTGCCGACGAGCGTGACATCTGCGCCCGGCGCGATTCCGGAGACGGTGCCGGCCGGTCCGGCTGATTCATAGCGCGCCGGGAAATGATAGAGAAGGTCGCGGATCGTGCTGATGCCGAGTTTGCGCAGCGCCTTCTTTTGGTCCGGTCTCAGTCGCGTGAAGTGATCTTGCACGGCGTCGTCGGGGCGCATGGGGGAAGTATACCCGACCGTCCAGAATAGGTATTGACTCGCGAGCGAGTTGAAGACATACTGCATCCCGAAATGAGATAAGGGAGGGCGCTTTGCGTACGTCAACGTTGCCGGCTCTGGCAGCAACCCTGTTTACCGTCATTCTCGCCGTTCTCTACGAAGTGGCGCCGCGCTTCTTGCCCGATGCGCATGGCGCGGTCTTCGGAGGGGTGCGGGCGTTTGACTTGCGGGAACAGCTGCTCGGAGCCGCGTTGTCGCTCAGTGCGGCGATCATGTTCGCGCTTTGGGCGCTGCTCATTCTGAAGAGGAGGCGCAAAAGGCGCTGAATCGAACCGTCCGCGGCCCGGATTTCCGGGGCGCGGGCGCTTGCTTTGGCTGCGGTATACTTCCGCTCTATGGCCATTTCCAAGAAGAAGACGACAGTACAGGTGCTCGCCGCATACCGCAAGCAAGGCGCGCGCATCGAGACGAAGGCGCGTACCAAGCTCGCGAAGAAGAGTGATTTCTCGCTCTGGTATACGCCCGGCGTAGGGGCGGCTGCGGCGCATCTCGCCCGGAAGCCGAAGGAAGCGCGCAGCATGAGCGTGAAGAAGAATTCCATCGCGGTCGTTTCAGACGGCTCGGCCGTGCTCGGTCTCGGGAACATCGGGCCGTACGGCGCCCTGCCGGTCATGGAAGGGAAGGCGCTCATTTTCCGGGAGATGGCGGGAATCGACGCCTGGCCCATCGTGCTCGATACGCAGGATCCGGAAGAGATCATCCGCATCGTGAAAGCCATCGCCCCCGCCTTCGGCGGCGTGAACCTCGAGGATATCGCCGCGCCGAAGTGCTTCGAGATCGAGCGAGCGCTCGTAGACTCGCTCGACATCCCGGTCATGCATGACGACCAGCATGGCACCGCGATCGTCGTACTCGCGGGACTCATAAACGCGGCAAAGGTCGTGAAGAAGGATTTGAAGAAACTCCGCGTCGTGATATCCGGCGCCGGCGCTGCCGGCGCCGCCATCGCGAAACTTCTCTTCGCATACGGCGTACTCGACCTCATCGTGCTTGATCGTGCCGGCGCTCTCTACGCGGGACGAGGCGATCTCTCTCCGGCAAAGGAAGAACTTGCCTCCTTCACGAATCCGCGCAAGGTTTCCGGCGGGCTCTCAGACATCATGGAAGGCGCGGATGCATTCATAGGCGTTTCTGGAAAGGGAGTCATGAGCGCTGAGCACGTGCGGCTCATGGCACAGGGGTCCATCGTATTCGCGCTCGCGAATCCTGACCCCGAGATCCTGCCGGAGGACGCAAAGAGAGCGGGGGCGTCGGTAATCGCGACCGGACGGAGCGATTTCCCGAATCAGATCAACAACGCACTCGTCTATCCGGGCATCTTCCGCGGCGCGCTCGACAAAGGTGTGCAAAACATAACTCAGGAAACGAAGCTGCGCGCCGCGAAAGCGCTTGCGGCTCTCGTGCCGAAGCCGACCGCCGACCAGATTGTTCCCGGTCTCCTCGACCGGCGCGTCGTGAAGGCGGTCGCGAACGCGGTTCGATGAATGTGCGAGAACCCGTGCGGCCTAATCGCGCTGGACGGCTTCCTGCACCCGCTCGAATACGGTCGTGAACCACGCGCGGTCTTTGGGATCTTCGAGCGCGTCCGCGACCTCGCGGAAGGGAATCCAGGTCGCGTCGAGTATCTCGTTTCGCGGTTCGATCTCTGCGTCCCGCGCGGCCGCGAAAAGATACATGCGGATGACCTTCATCTCGCCTTCGTCATAGGTGCCGTCCTTCTTTATGCGCGGACGTTCGTAGCCGCCGAGATCGTCGAGATATTCGAGCTCCGTGAGCCCGGTCTCTTCTTCAATCTCGCGCCGGGCCGCATCCTCGGGCATCTCGCCCGTCTCTACGCCTCCCTTCGGAAAGAACCAGTCGGTTCCCGGACGATTACGCACAAGCGCGATACGGCCTCGCTCGTCGATGACGATGCCGCCGGCGCTGTCTCTTCGGGTTTGCATCGCGCGCATGATACAGGAATATGCCGGGATGTGAATCCATGCTATCCACGCCTCTCTTTGAAAGGTGCGACCGGTGCGCTATCGTGAGTCTCGAATGCTCCTTGGGGAGGAACCATGAAGGACTACAATCCCGAATCCGTACGAATCCTGACCGGGGTGATTGTCGTGATTCTATTCGTCGTGGTTACGCTGTATCTCACGTCGTTTCTGCCCGCCCTTCTTCATGTCGACGCGGCAATCACTCGGTAAGGGAACGGTACGCGATTCATAACCCCGGGAGCGGCGCTCCCGGGGTTATATACTGACGGTATGCGGAAAGGACGTATTACTCGCGGCGTGTATCATGCGCTCGTTGTTCTTCCGTACGTCGTCTATCCCTTTC
>JAJXVW010000029.1 GCA_021781935.1 bacterium | reverse complement strand
GGTAATCAACCTCAATGCGGACGCCCTTCATGCCGAGCGGGTTGCCGAGCACGGGAGAACCGTCGACGCGATATTCGACGGGAATCGAGTGGAGCAGCTCGCGATTGAGGAAGGCGGGCTTAGCCGCCTCGAGCGCCGCCTTCTCGGCCTTCTCGAGGTCGAGCGCCGTAATCTCTTCATCGGCGCGGCTGATGACGGCTTCTCCGGTGGCGCGCGCCTCGTCGAGCGAGATGCCGCCGATTGCCAGAAAACCGGTCTTGATAGCGATATGCGCCAGGCTCTCGGCCTGGCGCTTCGCTTCACGGATGCTCGCTGCGACCTCTTCTTTGTCGACGATGTGGCCGTGGCGGAGACCCTTGCTCTCCGCGAGGCCGGTGCCGAGGATACGGAGCTGACGTCCGCTGTTCGCGTCCTCAACTTCCTCGACGACCACCAGCTTTACCTGGTAGGTTCCGATGTCGATGCCGGTTGCGATTCGTCGGGACATTGTGTGAGACGCGTGTGTCTAACCTGGCGAACTGCGCCAAGAGTTTCCGCTCGCGTGCCTCCATGGTAGCGCCATGGGGGTAGCCTTTCAAATGGAGGCACCCGTGGATAAACAGGTACAGCACGAACGTCCGAACCTCCATGCCGTAATCTGGAGCCTGCCGGGCGGCCTCGGACAGACAGATGAGTAGCTCGCCGCTTCGCGGTCCGACCGCGTATGATAGGACATTCGGCACGTACGTTTTCTTGCGAAGCACGGTGTTCAATCGCTTTGCCTCCGTGGGCCCTACGAATACGAGAGACAGCTCCCACCCCGGAAGGGCGCGTCGCGCGGCTTCTGCAAACGGCGCCCGCGGGCGTTTGCGCCGCGTGCGATTGGTGACGGAGAGGGGCGCGGCCAAGGATTACTTGCGCTTCGAACGGCGCGCAGCCGGATCAATCTTCCCGAGCTTCACGAGTTCCACGTAGCGCTCGCGGCGATCCTTATTGATCATGGCGCGCTTGTGCTCGACGTTCTTCGATTTGCTTCGCTGGTGGTAGCGGCGGTCGCGCATCTCGCGCACGAGCCCGAGACCCTGCGCGCGGCGGGTGAAGCGTCGGATGAGCGCCGAAGAACTCTCGTTCTTGCCGCGGCGAACCTCTACTCTCGTGCTCTGTGTCATATGTGGACGAGACTGTACCACAAGGAAGGCGTAAAAGGCAATGGCGGTCCCCGCAGGGAAGCCGCCATTTGAGTTTGAAGCGCCGTTATACTTTTATACCGACCTCCGTTGCGCACGTCTCGTAAAAAGCGCGTCGCTTCCTCCTGATTCTGCCAATGACGCTCGGTACGCTGTACGCGGCGCTTGCAACGATCATCATGAGCACGACGGCCGCAACCACCATCGCCAGTATCTCGTTCGCGAGCACCGCGAACACCACTGAAAGAATGTATAAGCCAATAAATGCGAGTTTGCCTATCCGAAGCATCCGCCCCTCCTGTGCGTTCAAACTCGCGTCAGCATACGGTATTACGCGTATGTTTTCAAGCGGTCGGCAAGCCCGTCGACGGGGAGTACGGATTCGTCCTGAGTCGCGCGGTTGCGGAGAATGACCGAGCCTTCAAGAGCCTCCTTGCGGCCCATGATCACGAGATACGGAGGGTTCCGGCGTTCGGCGAGGTGGAGCTGTTCGGTAAGCGATTCGACGCCGATGTCCTGCGCGAGCGGCACGCGCGCTTTGCGGAATTCCTCGGCGAGACGGATGGAGGCGTGCTTCGCTTCGTCGCCGATATGCACGAACGAGAACCGGGGACGTTGGAGGGACGGCTTCGGCATTTTTGCGCCGTCGGTCGCCACCATGAGCGCGCCGCCAACGGCAGGGTGCGCGGAAGGGAAGAAGAGGCGCGCGAGCTCGCCGTACCGAGACCCCCAGGCTACGCGCTTTTCTCCCGCCATGATCTCAAAGCAGGTCTCATGCCAGGCGCTTCCGCGCGCGAGCAGCTCGCGCGCGAGCTCGTACGGCGTCTCGGTCTCCTCGAGATATTCGAGGAGATCCTCGAATCGTTTCCGGGACGCGTCGGAGAGGTAATCGGTGGGCGACGGCACGTCGGACGCGGCGGCACGCTTCAGCACGAGCTCGGCAGCTTCGATCGCATCGCGTTTCGCGCAGGTCACGCAATCCTCCGGGAGGAGAGCAGCCCGCTTACGGAAGAAATTCCCGAGTTCGCGCGCGTAGCGCGCGCGTGTTTCTTTGTCGCCCATCGAATTGACGCGGACGACGGGATCCTCGTGATAGAGGTCGCGCGCGAGCGCGGAAAGCGCCCGTATCACCACCGCGTCCGCGATCGCGCGATCGCTCCCGATCGCATGGAACTGGATGACGGCCCTTTTCGGGGCCGGTCGTCCCGGAGCGATATTCGTGTGCCAGATGAAGAGCGGGAGCTTCGCGCTCGGCGCGATGCTCGCGCTCTTGCATTGCTTCAGGAACCCGGCAACGGTCTCGGCTATCGGATCGAGGGTCAAGCCCGAGAGCACTTCGGGGAGCGGCCGTTGCCGCGTCTTTTTCTCACCGCGCGTGTCGGAAGCGAGTACCGAGAGCGGCGTGAACCCGTAGTACTGTCCGACCGAGTGCGCTTTTCGCAGGAGCTCATCACCGGGGATGACGTCTCTCATGGAGTGCTGGTCGCCGCCGATGCGCTGCCCGTTTCGTATGCGCTCGGCTGGTAGTGGGCTTCTCCCGGGAAGAAGCCGGCCTTCGAAAGCGGCAGGAGGCGGAGATCGACGCGGCCGATGATATCCTTGGCGGGCAGCGGGCCCCAGACCCGGCTGTCGGAAGAATTCGGCCGATTGTCACCCATGACGAAGTACTGACTCTTCGAGAGGGTGACGCTGTTCGTATAGGTCGCATCCTCGTTTACAACGTATGGTTCGGAGAGCGTAACCTTGGTGCCGTCGACCTTCGTAATGGTCACCTTCCCGTGGTTTATGGAGACGGTCTCCCCGGGCAGGCCGATGATGCGCTTGATATAGAAGATAGACGGATCATTCGGATACCGGAAGACGATGACATCTCCGCGTTGCGGCGTGTGGAAATCATAGACGAGCTCATCGACGATGAGATAGTCCATATTGTGGAACGTCGGGTACATGGAATCGCCGTCGACGACGAACGGAGACGCGACGAACACGCGGATAGGGATGACGACGATTACGATGAGGAGCGCGAGCGTGAAAAGATCCTTCAGAAGACCTTTTCCAGAGTCGTTCATGCCATGCATTGTATTCCTCCCATCGCGCGCGTCAACTTTTGCAGCAGCTTCCTGAAACGTTCATGAACGTACGCGCGTTTTGCCGTGGCACAGAGACGCGCGAATCCCGGAACTTGCTCGTGCAGCCGCCGCTAAGGCGACCTGTCTCGCAACGTACAGCCATCATCGCTCGCCGATGCTTTCGCGCCGCGCGCCGTGGGGTACAATAGAAGTCATGGCGCTCGTAATCGTTGGGCTCGGCAATCCGGGCAAAGAATATGAAAAGACCCGGCACAACGCCGGCCGCATGGCGGTCGAAGTATTCGCTAAAAAAGAGGGATTCAATGCGTTCGATTTCAACAAGAAGGCGAATGCGTTCGTGTCGAAGGATGGCAGCGCGACGCTCGTGCTGCCGGAAACGTTCATGAATAGCTCCGGCAAGGCGGTCATACAGTTCGTAAAGACGCCAAAGGCCGCCGCGAAGACCCTGCTCGTCGTCCAGGATGATCTTGATCTGCCGGTCGGCACGATAAAGATGGTGTTCGGCCGCGGGAGCGGCGGCCACAAGGGCATCGAGAGCGTGAATCGTGCGGTAAAGACCAAGGACTACGCGCGTATCCGCATCGGTGTCGCCCCGGCAGGGAAGAAGAATCAGGCGAAGAAGCTCAAGGACGAAGAGAAAGTCATGAAGCACGTCATCGGCACGTTCAAGCCGACTGAAGAAGCTGAACTGAAGAAAGCCATCAAGAAATCTGTCGAGGCCATGCGGCTCTTCGTCTCCCACGGCCTCGAAGCCGCGACGCAGTTCGCAAACACGCGATGACGGAGCTTCCGAAATATCCCGGGCGCACGCGCTTCGACAGCATCGTATGCGAGTACATGGCGCCCCTGAAGAAATCGCGCAAGGTGATCGTCCTGTGTTCGGGTATGCCGGGGTATCCGGGCGGCAGCGGCAAGGCGATACGGTCGCTTGCGGAACGCGGCTATTGGGTGTTCGTACCGCGCTACGCGGGAAGCTGGGAGAGCGGCGGGACGTTCCTTGCGCATGAGCCGACGGACGACGTGCTGTCGGTCGTGCGCGGGATCCCGAAGGGATTTCGCGATGCATGGAGCGGAAACGTGTTGAAGATCGCTAAGCCGCAGGTGTACGTCATCGGCGCGTCATTCGGCGGGGCGGCGGCGATTCTCGCGTCCCGCGACACGTCCGTGAAGAAGGCGGTCGCGCTCTCGCCAGTCATCGATTGGCGTGCGCAGGACAAGACGATCGAGCCGGTCGACTTCATGGCGCGTTTCGTGCGCGAGGCTTTCGGCAACGCATATCGCGGGAAGATTTCCGTATGGAAGAAACTGGCGAGCGGGAGATTCTATAGCCCGGAACATGAAAAGAAGAGCGTGGCAGGGAAGAAACTCATGATCATCCATGCCAAGGATGACGAGGTCGTTCCGTTTGCACCGGCGAAGCGCTTTTCGAAAGAAGTGGACGCGCAGTTTGCGGCACTTTCACGCGGAGGGCATTTCGGTACTTCAAGCGTGCTCAAGCCGCATATCTGGAAGCGCGTCTCAGGATTTTTCGGGTAGATACCAAAAGGCCATCTCCATAAGGAGATGGCTGGGAGATACTGATACTTACTAACTAAAGAGCAAAGACGAAAGGGCCAGGCCCTCGGACCGCGGCTGGTGGGGAAAAGCCGCGGTCCGAGGCGGCGGCGGAGTCGTCACATCCACCGCCGCGCAGTATATATCATCCGCACGGGTTCTGTCAAGGACTGCGCAATCGGTTGCGGGTGGCGCGCCGCAGGTGCATAGTGCCGCGAGGCCATACCATACAATCGGGATAGAGGAGGGCATGAATGGCTACCTTAGATGCGCGTTTATTCGCGGAAATGGTGTACGCGCGCGGGTACGCGCGCGGATGGGAAGTCTCAGGGCACACGCTTGGCGACCACCTGGAAGCCATCGCCTGCAATGAAATACAAGTCTTAGAAGCCCCCGACGGGCGGCTCGTCGTCGTGTCGCACGTCGCGCAGCTCGACGTCGAGGCTCGGTATCGCGGCGTTCGCGTGAAGCTCGCCCGGGAGGCCCGTGGCAACGTGCGTGCGATACCGAGCTTTGCGACGCGATTTCGCGACCGGGCCGCTCAGGACGCTCAGTATGAAGCGCTTGCGCAATGCCTGCTCGACAAGGTCGGGAGACGTGTGGGCATGGAACGTATAGAAAGCGTACGGGGAATACCGCAGATCTCCCTCAAGCCCTACGCGGAATGTCCGGGTCTGTATCTGTTTTCGGTTCGCTACGCGCCCTGCGTTCTCCGCATCAAGGAGCACGAATGGAGCCACTGGGGAGCCGCGGGATGGAAGCTCGGATACCGATGGTTCCACATTGATAACCTGAAGGCCGGCGCCGCCCCGATCCGGTAGTTCTTTCGCAGTGTGAAATCGCCGGACCGCGGCTGCGGTCCGGCGATTTTCATTTGCCGAGCGGTCACTTCTTCTCGACGTAGGAGAGCGTCATGCGCTGCTCCTTCGGCTCGAAGAGCGAGATGGTGAACGGATATGTCTTGCCGAGCTCGAGCTTCTCGCGAAGTTCCTGCGGGGAAGAGAACTCGCTCACGTGCACGAGACCGGCCACGCCTTCCTCGATCGAGGCGAGCGCGCCGTGCTTGTTGTACTTGATGATGACGCCCGGCACTTCCATGCCCTTCTTGTAGCGCTCCGCCGCGGTGTGCCACGGATTCTCCTTGAGCGCCTTGATCGAGAGCGAGACCTTGCCGTCCTTGATCTCGATGACCTTCACTTTGACGCTGTCGCCCACATTGAAGAGCGCGCGCGGATCCTCGACGAGTCCCCAGTCGAGCTCGCTGATATGCACGAGACCTTCGAGTCCCGGTTCGAGCTTTACGAATACGCCGAAATCGACGACGCCCGTAATCTCGCCCTCAACCGTATCGCCCACCTGGTACTTGTCGATGAGCGAAGCCTTCTCTTCCGCCTCGTTGCCGGTGCGCTCGGAAAAGATGAGCTTACCCTCCTTCGGGTCTGCGGTGATGATGCGGACCGAAAGCGGGTGGCCGACGAACTTCATGAGCTCAGAGAGGATCTTATCCTTGTCGCCCTCCGGAACCCTCGGATAGTGCTCCTTCGTAAGCTGGGATGCCGGAAGGAAGCCCTTGATGCCCTGCCACGAGAGGATGAGGCCGCCCTTGTTCGCCTCCTCGACCGGGATCGTATAGACGGTCTCCGCGACGATCGCTTGCTCCGCCTCGCCCCAGATAGCCGCCTGGCGCGCCTCCTTGAGGGAGAGTTCGATGTAGCCGTCGCGGCCGGCCGGGTCGACGACCTTCGCGCTGATCGCATCCCCGATATTAGCCTTGCGCAGCACGTCCGCCGCGTTCAGGTACTCGCGCCCGTAGATGAGGCCGGTACCGAACGGCGGCAGATCGACGTACACGCGACCGCGATTAATAGCGACGATGGTGCCCTCGACGAGATCGCCAGAAGACGGCGGCGTCGGGATATCGTTCACGAAGGCCGCCATAGGGTGTCCTTCCGCGATGTGCATCGTCACAGCTGCCGGAGCAGCCTTCTTCTCTTCAACT
>JAJXVW010000028.1 GCA_021781935.1 bacterium | reverse complement strand
CAGCGTCGGTGAACGGTCTCGGATATCAGGGCGAGCCGCTCAGCATCTCTTCGACGAGCGGCCTCGTTCTCACGCCGATTTCCGGTTATCCGGACCCCTCGTCGACGCAGTTCGCCTTCACCCTCTCGGGCACTGCAAATCTTATCTACACGGTCAACCCGGGGCGCATTGCGGCTGCCGTCGCCGGCAAAAGCAGGTCGGCAGCAGAAGTCGCCCTCACGAACTACCCCGAGGTGAAGCGCGCCGTGCTCGTCCTGCGTCCCTTCTGGCGCTCGTCCTTCCCTCAGGACCCTTCGAGCATAACGGTAACCGTCGCGAATCCCGGCTCATAATTTGACCATTTTAGGCCCCCTTGCTATAGTCATGAGCGTATCCGCATGAAGGAAGGCGAACAGAACACGGCGACCGGCATCGTCGAAGAGGTGCTGCCGAATTCGCTTTTCCGTGTACGTCTTCCGGCAGCTGATGATGCGGGGGAGGGCGAGCTCTTGCTCGCGTACCTTGCAGGAAAGATGCGCCTGCATCGCATACGCGTGCTCGTAGGCGATCAGGTCGAGATGGTTCTCGATCCATACGGGGGCCGGGCGCGCATCGTGCGCCGTTTGTCTTAATCTAATCTTCTTATTGATGAAAGTACGTGCTTCGATCCGAGTGCAGCAGCCAGGTGACCAGATCGTCCGACGCGGCGGTCGGCTGTACCGTATCAACAAGAAAAACCCCCGCCGTAAAGCACGCCAGGGTTAGGCACTCATAATTTTTTCGTATGCGTATTGCAGGCGTAACCATTCCCGACGACAAGCAGCTCGCGTATGCGCTGCCGATTATTTACGGCATTGGGCCGACACGGGCCAAGGATATCCTCTCGAAGGCGGGCGTACCGTTCACGAAAAAGGGTGCTGACCTCACGTCAGACGAAGAGCAGCGGGTGCGCGCGCTCTGTGAAGGGTACACCATCGAGGGCGAGCTCCGCCGCGAGATCGGGGCGAACGTGAAGCGTCTTAAGGACATCCGCGCTTGGCGCGGTCTTCGCCATGAGCGCAGTCTTCCGGTACGCAACCAACGTACGAAGACTAATTCGCGCACCCGCCGAGGCAATGTGCGCAAGACCATGACGAGCGGGCGCCGTACGCTCGAAAAGACGTAGACCCGATTGTCAATATTTATTTAATCACGAAGCATGGGAAAGAAGCGCATCGTTAAGAAGAGGGGCCGCGGGCTCGATCAGGGACGCAAGGAGCGCGCCCTCTCGAAGGCTACCAAGCGTCACATCGAAAAGGGCATCCTGCATGTTGAAGCGACGTTCAACAACACCAAAGCGGTCCTCACGGACGAAAAAGGGAATGCAATCATCTCTTCCTCCGCCGGCAGTCTTGGCTTTTCCGGCGCGCGCAAATCGACCCCGTACGCGGCGGCAAAGGTCGGGGAGCTCCTCGGCGAGAAGGGCCTTACCATCGGACTTAAAGAGGCGGCAGTCGTCATTCGCGGCGTTGGCGCCGGCCGCGAGTCTGTCGTGCGTGCGTTTGCCGGAAAAGGCGTACAGATCCGCTCGATCAAGGATGCCACTCCCGTGCCGCATAACGGTCCGCGACCGCCTAAGCCGCGCCGGGTGTAACGTCTCGTAAGAACATGAAAACAGGACCCAAATATAAGATCGCAAAGCGACTCGGCCCCTCGGTCTTCGATAAGACCCAGTCTCAGAAGTTCGCGCTTTCCGCGGAACGATCGGAGCGTAATAAGCGCGGGCGCCGTCGCGGGCGTCAGAGCGAGTACGGAAAGCAGATGCTCGAGAAGCAGAAGGTCCGTATCACCTATGGCCTTCCGGAAAGGCAGTTCCGGCTCTACGTGAACAAGGCGCTCGCGGCAGCAGGCTCGCAGCCGGTTGAACGCTTGCACGAGATGCTTGAGATGCGGCTCGACAACGTTGTCTACCGTCTCGGGCTTGCGCCGTCGCGCCGCGCCGCGCGCCAGATGGTCGCGCACGGCCACGTAACCGTGAACGGCAAGAAGATCCGCATCCCGTCGCACGCGCTTGCGATCGGCGATCGCGTCGCGGTACGAGAAGGATCGAAAGACCACGGCCTGCTTGCCGGTTTCGCGGACCGCTTCCTGGAACGTCCGCTCGCGTCCTGGCTTTCGTGGAATCCGAAAACCATGGAAGGCGGCATCCAGGAGCGCCCGACTGCAGCCTCCGCCGATCCGGCGGGCGATCTCGGGATGGTTCTGTCGTTTTACACCCGTTAGCCTTTATACGTGATAACGATTGAGTTATGGAATATCACATCACTTTGCCAAGCAAGCCGCGTATCGTCTCCGAAGAGGGTACGCAGGGAACCTACGAGATAGACTCGCTCTATCCGGGGTACGGTCATACGCTTGGCAACTCGCTTCGTCGCATCATCCTCTCGTCGCTTCCGGGCGCGACGGTGACGCAGGTCAAGATTGAAGGCGTCGCGCATGAGTTTGCGACCATGGAGGGGGTTCGAGAAACGGTCATGGAAATGCTTCTCAACCTGAAGCGGGTCCATTTCATACTTCATGGCGACGAACCGCAGACCATTAAGCTTTCCGTGAAGGGCGAGCGCGAAGTCACGGCGAAGGATTTCAGCCTTCCGACACAGGTTGAGATAGCGAATCCGAATCAACATATCGCCGACCTTTCAGGCAAGGCATCGCTCGAGCTCGAAGCCACGATTGAGCGCGGTTTGGGCTACGTTCCGCGCGAGACCCTGACGAAAGAGAAGGTCGACATCGGAACCATCGCTCTTGACGCAACCTTTACGCCAATACGCCGCGTGAACTACGAGGTTGAGAACATGCGCGTTGGCGACCGTACGGATTTCAATCGCCTGCGCATTCTCATCGAAACGAACGGGACCGTATCGCCTCGAGAGGCGCTCGAGCAATCCGTCGAAATCATGATACATCAGCTGAAGTCGATCATCGGCTTCCAAGAGACAGCTCCGAAAGCAGACCACGATTCCGCAGCGGCTCCCGAGGGGGAATCCTTTGCCGCTGATCCGGCGAAGGTGAAACTCTCGGAAGTGGATCTTCCTGCGCGCGTTATTTCAGCGCTCGAAGATGCCGGAGTAAAGAGTCTTGCCGGTCTCGCGCGCAAGAGCGCCTCGCAGCTTCAGGAGCTTGACGGCATCGGTGACAAGGCAATCGAAGAGATTGCAAACGTCCTTGCGGAACACGGACTCACTTTGAAGGCGGACTAACGATCTGCACATCACGTAACCCACCATGAGCCAGCGAAGCAAATCTCGAGCATTCAACCGGCCGGCGCGGCAGCGCCGCGCGCTGCTGCGCGCGCAGGCGCGTTCGCTCATTCTTGAGGAGCGCATCTCCACCACGGAAGCGAAGGCGAAGGAACTTCGACCGTTCGTGGAGCGCCTGGTCACCTATGGGAAGACCAATACGCTTGCGAGCCGTCGCCTTGCGAAGGCGCGCCTCGGCGATGACGTCGCGGTCAAGAAGCTTTTCGAGACCATTGCGCCGCGTTACGCGGGCCGCGCAGGCGGTTATACCCGCGTGGTAAAGCGCACGCGGCGCGGAGCCGGAAACGCCGCGAAGCTTGCGTATATCGCATTCGTCTAGTACCAATAGTCTGATTCCCATGAAGACCCCCCTTATCAACCCTGAACGAACCACCTACCGCATCGATGCGGCGGGACGTACGCTCGGCCGCGTGGCGAGCGAAGCGGCTCACGCACTCCTCGGCAAGCGCTCCCCTCTTATGGTGAAGCATCGCACGCATCCCATTACCGTTGTTGTCGAGAATGCCTCGAAACTCCACATTTCTGACGCGCGCAAGAAAGGGAAGGTGTACCTCCGCTATACCGGCTATCCGGGTGGCCAGCGCGCGATGACCATGGCTGAAATGATGGAAAAGAAGGGCGTCGAAGAAGTAGTGCGGAGGACGGTTGACGGTATGATCCCGCGCAATAAGCTTCGCAGTGCACGCATGAAAAATCTCGTCGTTAAAGCATAGGTATGGCAAACCCCCTCATCATTTCTGCAGTAGGCCGTCGCAAGACCGCCATCGCCACCGTCAGAATGAGCGAAACTGACACCAACTCGCTCACGGTAAACGGTAAGAGCGCGAAGGAGTTCTTCAAGACGGATGAGCGAGCCCGCACGGCGCTTGAAGCGTTTAGCGTAGCGGAGGCCGCGAAGAATTACCGGGTTACGGCCAACGTCACGGGCGGCGGCGTTGCAGCGCAGGCTGAAGCAGTTCGCCATGCGATAGCGCGGGCAATTACGAAGAACGAACCGGCAACGCGCGCTAAACTGAAGATCGCGGGATTCATGACCCGCGACCCGCGCGCGAAGGAGCGCAAGAAGCCGGGTCTCGTCAAAGCCCGCAAACGCAAGCAGTGGTCGAAGCGCTAGTAACGAAAAGCCCCGTACTGGGGCTTTTTGCTTTCCTGCTTCCACGAATAACGAATGATCCCGGCAAGGGTGTGCCTTGCCGGGACCCAATACTTCCTCAATGAGCACGTACCCATTCTTTCGGGGTGAGCGGGTATACCGATTCGGTCGCCGTTTTGTCTGAGATGTACAGGTATCCGCTGCGTGCATCGACCGTGATATGCGCACGCTCTTCAGGAATGCGAAGTTCCTGCAATAGTTCGGTTCCGAGGCAGATTCCTAAGGCATGAGCCGTTTCAGCACTGTCATCGAACAGGTAGAACTGCGTCGGAAGCAGACAAACGTTGCGGTGTATGATGAGCGCGTCATACAGCGGATGCGGGGCCGGGTCATGAAACGAGACGATCCGGTTGTAAGCAAGCGACCGTAGCGCGTCGTCAAGATGAGCCCGTCCCCCAACGAGTCCCGCGAGCTCTCCGAACGTGATCACGGCTCCGAACTTTTGCGGTAACGCGGCATGTACTCGGTCTTCCAAGCTAGCAAAGGGCATTTCGAGTCCTCCTCGCGCTGCTGCCTCCAGCATGACACGGAACCCCAGACACGAGAAGACCGTAATGCACTTTTTGACGCATCGCCCGACATACGCCATAGTTACCGCAATGAATGACGACTACGAGGATGTCTCGTTCGAGGCCGAACATAACGAGCCGCCGAAAGGCAGCGACCCGCAAACGCGCATCCTGAAGCTCAAGGCCGAACTTTCCGCCTGTCACGAAGAGAAACAGCAGAACCTTGACGGCTGGCAGCGCGCGAAGGCTGACTACGTGAACGCGCTGAAGCGATTCGATGAGGAAAAACGGTCGGAGCGTCAACGAGGCGTCGTGCATGCCGCACAGGCACTTTTGCCGGCGTTTGACGCACTCGAACGCGCCAAGGGGCACGGCGATATCCCCGAAGGTTTTGCCGGCATCGTGAAGCAGCTCGAAAGCGGATTCTCTTCGCTCGGCCTCGACCCGTTCGGCGTGACTGGCGAGCCGTTCGATCCCGCGCTTCATGATGCGCTCGGCCAGGATCCCGCGGCGTCGCAGGAGCAGGATGACACCGTCTCGGCCGTTCTCGAGCCCGGTTGGAAGATTGGAGACGCCGTCATCCGTCCGGCAAAGGTCCGCGTCTACCGTTACGCCGCATAGTTGCAGTCAGCGGCGATTTCCGTAAAATAATTACGTAACCCATTTTTACGTATGGCAAAAATTCTCGGTATCGATTTGGGAACCACTAACTCCGCGATGGCTATCGTGGAAGGCGGCGAGCCTCGCGTTCTCGAGAATGCGGAGGGCGCGCGCACGACGCCGTCCATCGTCGCGATAGGCAAGAACGGCGAACGCATCGTGGGCACCCTCGCAAAGCGCCAGGCGGTCACCAATCCTCTGAATACGATTTATCAAATAAAGCGCTTCATCGGCCATTCGTTTGATGAGCCGGACGTGCAGAAGGACAAGGCCGCGGTCCCATTCGAGATGCGTAAGGCGGAGAACAACGGGATCGAGGTAAAGATGGGGGAGAAGTGGTACCGTCCGGAGGAAGTTTCCGCGATGATTCTCGGAAAACTCAAAGCGGATGCGGAGGCGAAGACCGGTGAGAAGATAACTGAAGCGGTCATCACCGTGCCGGCATACTTCAACGACGACCAGCGCTCGGCCACGAAGGCTGCCGGCGAGATTGCCGGCCTCACGGTGAAGCGCATCATTAACGAGCCGACGGCAGCGGCGCTCGCGTACGGTTTGAATAAGAAGAAGGAGGAGAAGATTGCGGTTTTCGACTTCGGCGGCGGCACCTTTGACATCTCCATCTTGGACGTCGGCGATGACACCATCGAGGTGAAGAGTACCGATGGCGACGCACACTTGGGCGGTAAGGATATCGATCAGGCCATCATCAATTGGCTTGCCAGTGAGTTCAAGAAGCAGTCAGGCGTGGACGTCATGGGTGACCCGCTCGCGCGTCAGCGCCTCGATGAGGCTGCGGAGAAGGCGAAGATCGAGCTCTCGAGCTCGATGGAGACCGAGGTGAACATCCCGTTCATCACGTCGACCGATGCGGGCCCGCAGCACCTCCTCGTCTCAATGAACCGCGCGAAGCTCGAGGAGCTCGCAGAGCCGTTTGTGACCCGCGCCTTGGACATCACGAAACGCGCAATGGACGCTTCGCCCTTCAAGGTTGGCGACATTAACGAAGTGATTCTCGTGGGCGGTCAGACCCGCATGCCGGCCATCCAGAAGGCCGTAGAGCAGTTCTTCGGCAAGAAACCGAACATGAGTGTGAACCCGGACGAGGTGGTCGCAATCGGCGCGGCCATCCAGGCAGGCATCCTCCAGGGAGACGTGAAGGACATTCTCCTCGTGGACGTCATTCCGCTCTCGCTTGCGATAGAGACCATGGGCGGCGTCGCGACGAAGCTCATCGAGCGCAACACCGCGATCCCGACCAGCCGCTCGCAGACGTTCTCGACCGCGGCTGACAACCAGCCGTCGGT
>JAJXVW010000027.1 GCA_021781935.1 bacterium | reverse complement strand
CAAACGCGAAACGCTGCGCGAGCTTTTGGCGCGGGAGACGGGCCGGGAAGTGCTCGAAGTGAGCATCGAGGACCCAAAGGTGTTAAAGACCTTTTCCGATCGTCTGACCAAAACCCTCTCGAAAGGCGGGAAGCGATAGGCGGCGGATGCGCAGGGCAAGCGATTTGGCATTTCGAACGGCCTGCGGCATACTGCCTACTACGCACCATGGCATTCCGTCCCACGATCGGCCTCGAGATACATGCGGAACTTCGAACGAAGACGAAGATGTTCTGCAATTCGAAGAACGACCCGGACGAGACGAGGCCGAACGTAAATGTCTGCCCGATCTGTCTCGCGCATCCGGGCACCCTTCCGGTCGTCAACCGCGAAGCGGTGCGCCACATCCTGCGTATCGGCACCGCGATCGGCGGGTCGATCGCCGATTACACGGAATTCGATCGGAAAAGCTATTTTTATCCGGACATACCGAAGGGGTATCAGATTAGCCAGTACGAGCACCCGCTCGTTTCCGGCGGAACGCTGGCCGGCGTGGCAGTCACCCGCGTGCACCTTGAGGAAGATACGGCGCGCTCATCGCACGAAGGCGGGAAGAGCGTTGTTGATTTCAATCGCGCCGGCGTCCCGCTCATGGAGCTCGTAACCGAGCCCGTGATTCATGATGCGGAGACCGCGGGGAAATTCGCGCGCGAGCTGCAGCTCTTGCTCCGCACGCTCGGGGCGGGCAACGCAAATCTCGAAAAAGGAGAGATGCGCATCGAAGCGAATATCTCCGTCTCAAGAGACGATCGCTTCGGAACGAAAGTCGAGGTCAAGAATCTGAACTCGTTCCGTTCCGTCGAGCGTGCGATAGCGTTCGAGGTTGCGCGTCAGAGCGCATGTATCGACGCGGGAGGAACGGTCGTGCAGGAGACCCGCGGATGGGACGAGACGAAGCAGGAGACCTTCGCGCAACGACTCAAGGAGGGGAGTGCCGATTATCGGTATTTTCCCGAGCCGGACATCCCGAAGTTCATACTTTCCGAGATCCCCGAGTTTTCCCATGAGACCCTGGAGGCTTCCTTGCCCGAACTTCCGTGGGAACGGCGCTCCCGGTACGCGGCGGCATACGGCCTGAAGGAGGCGGATGTCGCATACGTCGCGGCTGCCGGCGATCGCGCGGCCTTCTTCGACGCGGTCGCGGGAGCGCTCGGCGAGAATCCTGATCTCGTCCGACTCGCCGCAAATTATCTGATTACCGATCTCGGAGGCATCTACGCAAAACAGGAATCCGAGCGCTGGGACGCGCTCGACGCCGAAGCATTCGCGAAGCTTATCCGGATGACCGCGGCGGGGGATCTCTCTTCCCGCGGCGCAAAGGATACGCTCGCAATCCTTGTTGAGCAGGGCGGAGATCCGGAATCGATTGCGACGGAGCACGGCCTCATCCAGGTGAATGATCCCGAGGCGCTCGGGAAGGTCGTGGAGACGGTAATCGCGCAGGAACCGTCGGCGGTAGCCGAATACCGTACCGGTAAGGAGGCCGCGCTCCAGTATCTCCTCGGGAAAGCCATGAAGGAGAGCCGCGGGGCGGGCAACCCTCAGCAGTTCCGGGAGCTTCTCGCAGAGAAGCTCAAACGCTAGCGGCGCCAGAGCGCTGCGGGGAACAAAGGGCTCATCGAGCCCTTTTTGTGTTGGACCGGCACGATTCTTCCAATGACCTGAGGTTTTGCACAGAGGCTCTTTCATGCGAGCCAAGATATGGCTATACTAAGCCGCATGGATGAACTCGTCATTGATGAAAAGAAGTACGTATCGACTAAGCGAGCTGCTAAGGAAACCGGCTACGCTAAAGATTACGTAGGGCAATTGTGCCGCGAGGGTCGTGTCCCGGCACGCCTCGTGGGAAGAAGCTGGTACGTGCTTGAGGCGGCGATAAAGGACCACCGCTTCGGTGCGCCGGTAAGCGAAGAGACGACCCCGCAGAATCACGGAGCGGGAAGCGCTTCGATTCTTCCTCCAACCTGGGATCTTCCGCGCTATTCAAGCGTAGCGGAGCCAGAACTTCCTACGATAAACCGTCTGAAGGAGCAGACCGCGCCAAATGAGCCTGCCGCGAGTCTTTCCTTGGCCGAAAACGCAGCACGCGAGACTCCGCAGGCGCCCGCGGAGCTTCACGAAGCCTGGCAAGAATGGTTCTCTCTTCGCAAAGACGCGGAGGAAGAAGCTACCGCGTACAATCCAGCCGAATTGGAGGGCGAACAGGCGGTAGAAAACAGTGGCGAGGATGCTCAGAGCAAGGAGGAAGGGAGCCTGGAGGACGAATCGCAGGCCGAATTCGTTCCAATACACGCGCTCCAGGCCGACGAGGTGCGGAAAATACGACCTACGCTCGTAGTCGCTCCAAGCGTAAGCAAAGACACTGCCCCCCATGTCCGCAAAGCAAAAAAGGGAAATAATCGCCTCGGGACACGGATTCTGATAGCAACGGGACTGACCGCAGCCGTCATATCACTCGCTGTTGCCGTGCTGAACAGCGGCTATGCCGATCAATATGTGCAATCGTTTACACAAGCTAGCGTAATCACCGGACTTTCCATTTATAATAAATAGCGTATTTAAGGCGTTTCTCGTCTCGGTTAGACAAGCATGCAAAAGAATTGGTCAGATAGCCGTAAAGAGAACTGATGATGCTCTTTACGATCACTAAATGAAGATCACGGTGTGCGAGGCAGGTAAATCGGGCTATGAGGGGGTCATGCGCGCATATATTCAAAGGATGATGCACAGAAAAGCCGCCAGCAACTAAGGCGGCTTCTTTGCCGCTCGAGCAATAACCTGCGAAAAATGCCAAAATCAATTCTTGTGATAGCGGATCCGCGCATTCATATATATAAGTATTTCCCCATTAAATATGGCGGTGGCCGAAATCATTATATATAGATTGATATTCCGCTTATCCGGCCTAGCCCTGCGCGCACTGATTGGGGATTAAATCCGCGCTTACGCTATGACTGGTTCTGAATTGCGGTACTGACCGGTTTTATGGTTAAAGTGTTCATAACGTGGTTTACCGCGCCTCATGGCGAGCGGAAGCCTTGAGGTTGCGGTCGGGCTATTGAGCGCTGCTGATCTTTCGCGATTTCGTTGCGAGCATGTCGAGCACGCCGTGCGCTGATGTGCGCGGTGACTTTTTATCCACACAAATTCTCTCTGCATTTCCGAAATCATCAGATAAACTATAGTTAATTCGGTTATCCGACATGGATCCTTTTGACGAAAAAAAATTCATTTCGACAAAGGAAGCTGGAGAACTATCCGGTTACACTTCGGATTATCTCGCACGTCTCACGAGAGGGGGAAAAATCAAAGGGCAGCGGGTGGGGCGCGCGTGGGTGATTGATCGCGCTTCGCTTCAGCATTTCATCAGCGAGCAGGGTGATCGCAAGATTGATCGCGCGCGCGCTCTTGCGCGCGCGCGCGAACAGGAGTATCGCTCAGCCCAGTCTCCGATCCGCAAAGTCGTCCGGACGCTGAATACCCCGATTCCGGTGCCCCAGGTGGAGCTCGCGGGCGCATCCCTTCGGACCCACGCGGTCGCCCTCGCGGTGGCGATTGCGGTCGTCGGGCTCGGCGCATACGGCGCACAGGCGAAAGAACTTCCGCAGCTCGGCGCACAGGCGCTCGCCGTCGCGCAGCAGGCGGCGCAGGGTTTGCGTGAGAATCTCGACGGAGTCCCCGATGCGTTCATCGCGCGCGTCGACGATGCGGCAATGGCGATGCAGACGACACGCACGCAAGTGGGCGACAGCATCGCGCTCGCGACCGCGCAGATGACGCCCTCGACGCTCGTGCATCCGGATCTCTCATTCGCGCGCATGGCGCTCGGGACATCGACCGCGCCGACGTATCCTTCGCAGGATTCGTATGCGCTCGGTCAGACCGTCGCGCCAATCACTCCCGCCGAGGTTGCGGATGCGGCGCAGAGCGCGTTCGCGCTCGCGACGTCGCCGTCAGCGCTCGTGCGCGCACTTCAGCACGCATACTTCGCAACCGGCGTCGCGGGGTATGAGGCGATCCTCGGACTCGAGCGCGGATATCTTGCGCTCGTGCAGTCGGCCGGCGCGCGCGCTCTCGCGTTCGGCGCGACCACGCGCGACCTGCTCGCACACGCGCCGGGCGCGATTACGGCGATGAACCTCGCGCTCGGCAACTCGGTCATCGAGGCGTCGCACGCGGTACTCCGCGCGGATGTGGCGGCCATGTACGGGACGGCAGCCGCAGCGCCGACGGCGGCGCGCGACACAGTGGCCCTCGTGGGAGGGCTCGGCAACGCCCTTACCGGCGCTACGGCGCAGACGCCTCGTCTCGCGGCCGTCGGCCTCGCCAAGGCCGCGTCGCTACCGTCCGCGGTGGCTCCGGAGCTCGCGAGCGCCGTCTGGAGCGCTGAATACGCCGCCGCGAACCGCTTCGTCGCGGCGACCGGCGCGGTCGAAGGAGATTACCTCGCGCTCATACAGGCGACGGGAGACGGCTCATACGAATCGGCGCATAACGTCGCGGTGCTTTACGGCGAGGCGACCCCCGCGCTCTCGCGTGCGCCGGCTGCGGTCGAGAATTGGTACCTCGGGACGCTCGGGAAGACTGCAGTCGCGCTCGACACTCTCGGCAAGGATTTTGCGCAGACGCGCTACGGCGCGCCGGTCGCTTCCGGACTTGCGGCTGCGGTGGAAGCGGCGCAACCGGCGCTCTCGATCGGTCAGCGCGCAGCGCTCACCACCTACCGCACCATCAACGGCTGGTTTAGCGACGCGAGCAATTCGATTGCCGCGCTGCTCGGACCGCCTCCGGAAATCGTGTTGCCGACCGGCATCCCGCACTATCCGCTTGCCGTGGCGACCAGCACGCCGCACGCGGCGCCCGCACCCGCACGCGTTGTCGCAGTGAACAACCCGATCTACCAAACGATCGAGCAGGGCATCTCGCAGTCGACGCTCAACCAAACGCTCGCCATCATGCAGGCGAACATCCTGAACCAGGTAACCGGGATGATCCATCCGGTGCAGCAGCAGGTTATCCAGAACGTCACGACGATACAGGAGACGAACATGATTCAGAGGCTCCACGACCTCACGGTCGACGGCGGTACGCTGAACAACGTCACGATGACGGGAGGCAGCATCGATCACCTGAGCAGCGTGCAGGCGACGAGCGCGGAATTCTCAAACCTGGTCGCCCAAGCGACGTCGCTCGGCACGACGACAATTAGCAGCACGCTTGCGGTCGCGAGCTCGACCACGATCGGCGGGAATCTTGCGGTCTCAGGGAATGAAAACCTGAGCGGCGCGCTCGACGTGAAGGGCCCGATCACCGCGCCCTACTTCGTCGCTTCGTCGACGACCGCGACCTCGACCTTCAAGGGCTCGCTCGCGGTGGGCACGACGACCTCGTTCCGCAACGGACTCTTTGTGGTCGGCACCTCCTCGCCGCTTCTCTATGTCGACCACGCGTCCGGCAACCTCGGCATCGGCACCTCAACCCCCGCCGTCTCGCTCGACGTCTTCTCCACGAACGCGATACGCATCCCGGTGGGTACCACCGCGGAGCGCCCCACGGGCGGCGTGGGCTACATCCGGTACAACACCTCGACGCACCAGTTCGAGGGCTACGGCGATAACAACGTCTGGCAGGGACTCGGCGGCGTGGTGGACGCGGACCAGTCCACGATGATCACCGCAGACACGAACAACATAGACGAGAACTATCTGCGCTTCTTCACGAACGGCACGCAGAACATGACCCTCACGGACAAGGGCCTCCTCGGCATCAGCTCCACCTCGCCCTTCGCCCAGCTCTCCGTCCAGCTTATGCCGCATGCGTCCTCGACCGTGGCGTTTGCGATTGGGAGCTCGACGAGCGTGTACGCGACTTCAACGCTGTTCGAAGTGAACAACGCCGGCGATGTGGGCATCGGCTCCTCGTCGCCGTCCGAGAAGCTGTCGATTACGGGCTCTGAGGCGTTAACGGGGAATCTCGGGTTCGAAAGCGGCGGCATCAGCACGATCTACAACCCCGCCACGGCCGGTCGTCTCAATTTCGGGATGACGAACTCGGATCTCTCGACCTACAACGGCGCATACTTCAGCGTCTACGGGAACAACTATACGAACCAGTCGCAGCGCGGCGGCGCAGAGTTCGTCTTCGATACGAGGAATGGAGGCTCCGGCGGCTTCAATGTCATCGGATTCGACGGCACCACATGGACCAACTACCTCAAGGTCGCGACGAACGGCAACCTCGGACTTGGCACGACGTCTCCGGGCTCGCGCCTCGCGGTGAACGGCTCAGGCTACTTCGCGGGGAACGCGACCGCGCAATCGCTCATCGCGACAAGTTCCATCAAGGATGAGGGTCTCACTGCCGGCCGCGTCACTTATGCCGGAACGGGCGGACTCCTCACCGACTCGTCGAACTTCACCTATGACGGCAACACCCTTACGCTCTACTCGACCAACGGTGCGACGCCCACCATCGAGAACCCGGAGGCTGGCGCGGGTCTAGTGCTTGCCGGTTCGAGCGGCGCGTATATGTCGCAGTTGCGCATTGTCGCGAACAATAACGGTTGGACGGACGGTGTCCCGACGAGCTACTTCCAGATCAATAACACGGCGTCCGGCGTAAACGGCCACAATGCGACGTTCATGTCGGGTCAGGGCGGTTCGGACACGCAATTCAATCGCTTGCAGTTCAACGCGTCCTCGACGCAGTTCACGGATCTCGGCTATACGAATACGGCCGTACCAGGCGCGCTCCTCACGCTCGACAATTCGACTGCGTCGAAGCGTGTCTTCAATATCCTCGGCGCAGCCGGACAGACAGCAGATTATCTCGACGTCACCTCGAATGGCGGTCCGAACGGCAATGTCCTTTCCCTGCAGTCTTCCGGCAACCTCGGCATCGGCACCTCAACCCCCGCCGTCTCGCTCGACGTCTTCTCCACGAACGCGATACGCATCCCGGTGGGTACCACCGCGGAGCGCCCCACGGGCGGCGT
>JAJXVW010000026.1 GCA_021781935.1 bacterium | reverse complement strand
GATTGTAGAATGTCGACGCGAAGTTATCGCCTCCGAAGGCTCCCCCCAAGGTCGCGCCGCGCTGCTGGAGCACGATGCCGACGATGAGCAGGATAGAGAGGATGATTATCGCGTATGGCAATGCCGATACGAGTGCCTCCATCTGTAGGGGAGACGATACCACGACCGGTACTCCCGACGCAACGCCGACGCCGCGTATAAGGAGAAAAGTAAGGAAAAGCGCCCCGGACGGAAGTCCGGAGCGCTCGAATGGCTGAAGGCCCGTCTACCCGAGCCTCGGCGGGATGAGTCCCCAGGCGATGCGGAAGAGCATGAGCATGCGCGCGACTTTGGGCACTGCGGAAAGGGTCAAAAGCGCCGCTGCCGCGAGAATGATCAGGAGCAGGTACTGCGCGGAGAATAGGTGAAGCAGCAGGTATCCGAGGAGTACCAGCCAGATGCATATGGCCCCCGCGGTCGAGCTTATCGCCAGGATGACGGTAAAAAAGAACAACGCCGCGGAAGCGGCGGAAGGGAGTTTCGGCATGCGACGTCTCCTCGAGGTTCGGACTGCATCATCATCCCGAAGCGCAAGCTCGTCAAGCGGCGGACCGCGCCGATCCGTAGAGCTTGAAAGCTGTCGGCGCGAAGCCTATACTCTCCCCACTGGGCGCTTTATCACTTTATATAGGGAAATCGTATGGCTAAGAAGTTGGCACTTTCGCCGCTGGGCGACCGCATTGTCGTCTCGCCTGCGGCGCGGGAAGATAAGAAGCTCCCCTCGGGGATCATCATCCCCGAGTCGGCGGACAAGGAAAAGCCGGCGCAAGGGAAGGTGGTCGCCGTAGGCCCGGGGAAGTTCGAGGACGGTACCCGGGTGCCGATGACCGTGAAGGTCGGAGACACCGTACTCTTCAGCAAATACGGCTACGACGAGGTAAAGATCGAAGGCGAGGAATACTACATCCTCGCGGAGTCCTCGGTACTCGCGATAATCAACTGATCCATGGCAAAACAGATACTTTTTGCGGAAGACGCTCGCGCGAAGATCGCCGCCGGCATATCGCAAGCGGCGCGCGCGGTGAAAGTTACCCTCGGTCCGCGCGGCCGCAACGTCGTGCTCGAGAAGAGCTACGGCGGTCCGCGCATCACGAACGACGGCGTTTCGATCGCTAAGGAGATCACGCTCAAGGACCGATTCGAGAATATGGGCGCCGAAATCGTGAAGGAAGTCGCGAACAAGACGAATGACAACGCCGGCGACGGAACGACGACGACGGTGGTGCTTCTCGAGGCGCTCGTCGACGAGGGCATGTCGCGCGTCATGAAGGGCGCGAACGCGATGGCTATACGTTCCGGCATGGAGAAAGCGAAGCGGGCGGCTCTCGACGAGCTCGCGCGCCTCGCGAAGCCGGTATCCGGAAAAACGCAGGTGAAGCAGATAGCCACCGTTTCCGCCGAGAGCGACGAGCTCGGCGCCATCATCGCGGAGACCGTCGAGAAGGTGGGGAAGAACGGCGTCGTCACCGTCGAAGAATCCCAGGGCACCGAGCTCTCCTACGACATCGTCGAAGGTCTTGAGATCGACAAGGGCTACGTGTCTCCCTACATGGTTACGAACGCCGAGCGCATGGAGGCCGAGATGAAAGACGCGCTCGTACTCCTCACGGACAAGAAGATCAGCAACGTTCAAGAGGTGCTTCCGCTTCTCGAGAAGATCGCGCAGAGCGGCAGGCGCGAGCTCGTCGTCATCGCCGACGACGTTGAGGGCGACGCACTCTCGACATTTATCGTGAACCGCCTGAAGGGCACGTTCACGGTGCTCGCGGTAAAGGCGCCGGGTTACGGCGACCGCAAGAAGGAGCAGCTCGCGGATATCGCGACGGTCGTCGGCGGCCAGGTCATCACCGAGGAAGTCGGCATCACGTTCGAGAACGCAACCTTGGCCATGCTCGGCAAAGCCTCGAAGGTTACCGCCACCAAGGATTCAACGACGATCGTCGGCGGCAAAGGCAAGAAGGCCGACATCGCGGCGCGCGTGAAGCAGCTCTCCGCGCAGATCGAGAGTTCCTCGTCGAAATTCGACAAGGAAAAGCTTGAGGAGCGCATCGCGAAGCTCTCGGGCGGCGTTGCGATTATCTCGGTCGGTGCAGCAACGGAGACGGAAATGAAGTACCTGAAGGATAAGATCGACGACGCGGTCAAAGCCACGAAGGCGGCAATGGAAGAGGGCATCGTCGCGGGCGGAGGCACGACGCTCGCGAAGCTTGCGAAGAAGCTCGCCGCGCCGTCGATGAAACTCACCAACGACGAGCGCGCGGGGTACGAAATCGTCATGAATGCGCTCTCGGTCCCGCTCGCGCAGATCGCTATGAATGCGGGCAAGGATGACGCCGCCGCTATCGTGCGCACGGTACAAGATGGCAAAGCGAGTGCGGGCTATGACGCGGTCGCCGATGAGGTGCGGGATGACATGATCGCCGCGGGCATCATCGACCCGGCGAAGATGAGCCGCATGGCGATTGAGAATGCGGTGTCAGCCGCCGCGATTCTCCTCACGACCGAGGCCGCGGTCGCTGACATTCCTGAGCCGAAGAAAGAGGGAGGCGCGCCCGATATGGGCATGGGTTTCTAGCGCAGCGTACCGCATGACGAAACCCGCGGCGTTATACGCCGCGGGTTTCGTCATGCCGGCAATTCAGGCGGCTGTTCGTTGTAGGTGATTACCTCCCAGCCTCGGCGCGCGTTCCAGGCTTTCCAGGGATGCCATTCGCAGACGGTGATAGCAGCGTTGTCGGACGCGTTGAAAAAGGAAAGCTTCACGTAGTCAGCAGCGTGGAGCTCCTCGCGGTAGAGCAGATACGCGATGAGCATCTTGAGGAAGATGCTGTGCGTCACGACGCAAGTTTCGAGGGTTCCCTCGCGCGCGAGGTAGCCGAGGCATCTGCGCGCCCTCTTTTTGAGATCGACGAAATTCTCCTCGTCGCCGTAGCGGTACTCGTCGCCATGGTACCCCTTGTCGATGGCATCGATGATACGCGCGACCTGGGGATCGTCGCCGCGCTTTCCGATGATTTCCGAGGGATTTCGGCGTTCCGCAAGAAGCCTCGAATAGCGCACCGGTACCACAAGGTGCGCATTGATGAGTTCCGCGGTTTCCTTCGTGCGCTCGAAGGGGCTCGCGAGAATGAGCGTGATAGGGAAGTGGGCGAGGTACGCGCCGGCGCGATCAGCCTGGCCTCTCCCGCGTTCGGAGAGCCCGCCACCCTCGCCTTGCCGGATGCCCTGCGCATTCAGCCGCGTCTCGCCATGGCGGACGAAGTAGAAGCGCCGCGGGCGCATCCGGAGAACAAGAAGAAAGAGAAAGAGGAGGGCTAAGACCGAAAACGCGCCCGGCGGCGAGAAGAGAGAGCGCGCAAGTGCGCGGTACGCGTACCCATACATGCGCAAAGTATACCTTGCGGGACGGCGCGGCCCTGCTTTGCGGAAACGGTTAGAAGGCCGTAGTATGTGCCCATGCGTTTTCAGGCTATCGTCGCGCGGACCAGTGCCGTTCCGCGCGGAATGAAGATCGCCGGCGGCCTCGCCATTCTCGCCGCTGGCATTTTTGGCATACGCGCGGCGACGCGGTCGACGCCGCAGCCTCAGACGGCGGCGAACACGCAGTCGTACGTCACGGTCGAGAGCGTCGCCTCTCTTTCCGCCCCGGCCGGTCCGCTGCAGGTTACGGGAACCGTCACGCCGGTCGATCAGGCGACCATCCTTGCGCAAACGTCGGGAGAGCTTACCTCGCTTCCGGTATCGATCGGCGATCGCGTTACGGCCGGGCAGGTCATCGCCTCATTCAGTAATGCCAGCCAGGAGGCCGCCGTTGAGCAGGCGCAAGGCGCCTATGACGCAGCCGAGGTGGCGCTTGAGCGAACGGCGGGAAGTTCCGCAGCGAACGCGACTTCGGCAGTGCTTGCGGCGCTTGCGAGCGGGTATTCATCGCTTGACGACGCCGTGCACACACGCGCCGACCAGCTCTTTCTTAATCCGCGTTCGAGCGATCCGACGCTCGCGATAACGGTTCCTGACAGCACGCTCGTGAACACCCTGGTCGCGGAGCGTCTCGCGCTCGATCCGACGCTCGCAGACGTACAGACGCTCATGAACGCGTCGGCGACGACCTCGGTTGCGGATCTCGCCGCACGCGCCACGAGCGACGTCCAGCAGGTGCTCACGTTCCTCAACTATCTCATCACTGCGGTGAACGAGACGCCGCCGTCGCAGGCCACCTCCGCTTCGGCGCTCGCGGGTTACCAGACCTCGCTCGCTACCGCACGCACGGAAACCGTGGCCGTCCTTACGGGCATAACCACCGCAAAGACCGCATACGATGCGAATAGCGTGAGCGCCGCCCAAGCTGCGGTAAAGCAGGCAGCGAGCGCGCTCGCCGTCGCGAAGGCGGAGCTCGAAAAGACGCTCGTGCGCGCGCCTATCTCCGGGCTCATCGTAAGCCTGCCGGTGTCGCTCGGCGACTACGTTTCCCAGAACGGATCGGTCGCCATCGTTTCGAACCCGGGGTCGCTCTACATCGATCTCTCGGTGACCTCTGCGGACGCGAAGACGCTTTCGGTCGGGAATAAAGCGCTCGTAAACGGTTCCATCCCCGGGGTTATTACGTTCATTGCGCCCGCGCTTGATCCCATGACCGGGAAGATCGAGGTCAAAATCGGCATACCCGGCGACCAAAGCGCTCTCACGGCAGGCGACGTCGTCCCCGTCTCGCTCACGCGGACAAGCGTACCGAGCGGCTCGCTTGCGCAGCTCACCATTCCTATTATTGCGGCGAAGATCCTGCCGAGCGGACCTGCCGTCTTCACGGTCGGAACCTCTTCCGCGCTCGTCGCGCACCCCGTAACCCTCGGCTCGATTCTCGGTGACCGCGTAGTCGTCGCGTCCGGACTCACGCCGGACATGCAGATCGTCACCGACGCGCGCGGTCTCGCCGCCGGACAGACCGTCATTGTCGACGCGGCGACGACCACCGCGAGCGTTGCGCCCTGATCATGCTCTGGCTCTGGAATTTCTTCCTCGAGAAACGGCAATTCAGCTACGTACTCCTCGGTGCGCTCACGCTTGCGGGTCTCGGGGCCCTCATAGCCATACCGAAAGAGAACGCGCCTTCGATAGTCATTCCGGACGGCTTCGTCATAACCACCATGCCGGGCGCTTCTGCGGCCGATATGGAGACCTTGGTGACCGACAAGCTCGAGAACCAGATCTCGGGCGTCGCGAACATCAACACGCTTACTTCCGTATCCTCGAACGGCGTCTCGGAAATCACCGCGCAATTCGACGCGAACGCCAACATCAACCAGTCCATCCAGGACTTGCGCGATGCGGTTGCGAAGGCGGTTCCGGATCTGCCGGCGGATGCGTCGGCGCCTTCCGTCGAGAAGATAAATTTCAGCGATCAACCGATACTCGTCGCCTCGATCGCAGGCGATCTGCCGCCCACCGAATTCTCCGCTCTCGGAAAACAGCTTTCCGATACGCTCACGGGCATCACCGGCGTTTCGCAAGTCGACGTCGCCGGCGTACCGCCTCAGGAGGTCGATGTCATCGTTAAGAAGGAGGCGCTTCAGCAGTACGGACTCTCAATCGCGCAGGTACTAAGCGCGATCCAAGCGTCAAATGCCGCTCTCCCGGCCGGCAGCATTTCGATGAACGGGGTTCAGTACGACGTGAACTTCAAGGGAGGGATCACCAATCCTTCAGAGATCGCGGACATCGCGGTGGGCGAGGTGGGCGGCGTGCCGCTCTACCTGCGGGACATCGCGCAGATTTCGGACGGGCTCGCGCCGCCGACGACGTACTCGCGTCTGTCGATTGGCGGGAAGCCGTCGGCGCAGGCGATCACGCTTACCATCTATCGCCAGTCGGGCGCGCCTATCGCGGCGACCGCGAATGCTGTCCGGCAGGAACTCCAATCCCTCGAAGGAACGACCCTTAAGGGGCTGACGGTATTCATACCGCCCTCGACCGACCAGGGAACGCAGATCGCCCAGCAGCTCGGCGATCTCGCGAATACCGGCGTCGTGACCGTGCTGCTCGTTCTTCTCGTGCTGTTCATAACGATCGGCTGGCGTGAATCGCTCGTCGCGGCGCTCTCGATTCCGATTTCCTTCCTCATCGCGTTCCTCGGCCTCTACCTCACGGGGAATACGCTTAATTTTATTTCGCTCTTCGCGCTCATTCTCGCGGTCGGCATCCTCGTCGACTCCGGCATCGTGGTCACGGAAGCCATACACGCGCGCATGCGCTGGTATCACGATCCCTTGAAAGCGGCGCAGATGGCGCTCCACGACTACGCCTGGCCGCTCATCGCCGGCACGATGGCGACCGTCGCCGTCTTTGCGCCGCTCTTCTTCATTCGCGGCATCGTCGGCAAGTTCATAGCCGGCATACCGTACACGCTCATTTTCGTGCTCATCGCGTCGATATTCGTCGCGCTCGGCCTCGTGCCGCTCATCGCCATACTGCTCACGAAGCGTGGGGCGCCTTCGCGCTGGGAGCGCGCGCAGGAGGATTACACCGATCGCGTCACGGACTGGTACAAGGGCTTCCTTCGCCGGTTGCTCGAGAATCGCCGCGCGCAGCGGTGGTTCCTGCGCGCCCTCGGCATCCTGTTCGTGGCTTCGCTCGCGCTGCCGCTCACCGGCCTCGTTACGACGGTATTCTTCCCGCAGGATAATCAGGATTACGTGTACATAAACATCGAGAAGCCGGTGGGCACGACGCTCGCCGAGACCGATCTCGCCGCGCGCGAAGTCGAGGAGCTCCTCTACCACGATCCGCACGTCGCCTCGTTCCAGACGACGGTGGGAGAGGCGTCCGCGCTCGCGGGCGGCATCCAACCGGGCACGGGCGGCGCGAGCAATGACGCGAACATAACCGTGAATCTCCCGAAGCCGCGCTCGTTCACTTCGACGCAGGCCGTGAATGAGCTTGAGAAACGGCTCGCGGTGGTGCATGACGCACAGGTGCAAGTCCTACAGTCGTCGAACGGTCCTCCTGGTGGCGCACCGGTCGACATCCGCTTCGAAGGCAACAATCTGAATGACCTCATTTCCGCGGCGAATGCGGGCCGAGAGCTTCTCGCTTCGATTCCCGGCGTCACGAACATAACGTCGAGCACGCAGAATAACGGCACCGAGTTTGATCTCGCGATCGATCGCGCGAAGGCCGCAGCGCTCGGCGTGACGCCGGCAGAGGTCGCGCAGACGCTCCGCACGGCGATAAACGGCACGAAGGCGACCACCATCACCGAACCCGGCCAGGACATCAATGTGATGGTGAAGCTCAATCTGAATCCCGCGTACCTCACCCCGGATCAGACGTCGCAGACGACGCTCGACAGCGTCGAGAATCTCACGGTTCCCGGCACGAAAGGCCCGGTGCTCCTCGGATCCGTACTCTCAGCGAGCTTTGGTCAGGCGAATGAGAGCATCGCGCACTACAACAAGATGCGCGAGGAAACGATATCCGCATACCCGGATTCGAAGACGACCGCGACGCAGGTCGTCGCGCAATTCCAGAAGCGCGTGAAGGAGCTCGGCTTGCCCGCCGGCGTCACGATCGCCTACGGCGGCGAGACGCAGAACATCAATCAGTCGTTCACCGACATGTTCGTCGCGCTC
>JAJXVW010000025.1 GCA_021781935.1 bacterium | reverse complement strand
AACGTTCTTATCACTACGGGTGTACTACACGTGGTCGGAATCGGACGATTTCAGCTTTATAAGGCGGTCTTGGCACATACATACTTCGAATACACCAACGGATCCGGCTGATCCCAAGCCCGGCACCGCACGAGGATGTTCCAAAAAACCCTACGCGGTCGCCTTGGACTTCACGCGGGGTGCCCGGCTGGTCTTCCGCTTCACGTCGAAGTGCGGCTCACCGTTCTTGAGCGAGACCGTCACCGTTCCTCCTTCGATGATTCCCTGCGCGACCATCATGGAGGCAAGCGGGGTCAGGATCGAGTCCTGTATCGTGCGCCGCAACGGGCGCGCGCCATACTGCGGATTGTATCCCTTTTCGGCGAGCCATCCCTTCACGTCGGCCTCTATGGTGAGCGCGATACGTTTTTCCGCGAGCCGCTTCACGACTTCGTCCACCTGCGTCTCGACGATTCTCGCGAGAGCATCCTTCGAGAGCACGTCGAAGATGACGATGTCATCAAGCCGGTTCAGGAATTCGGGACGGAAGTGCTCGCGCAGCGCGCCCATGACCTTGTCCTTCGTCTCTTCGTAGCGCATCGCGTCCGTCGCATTTGCTTGGCCGAAGCCGATATTCGCGAGACGATCGATGTATTCGCTCCCGATGTTGCTCGTGAGAATCACGATGGTGTTCTTGAAGTTGACCTTGCGGCCCTTCCCGTCGGTCAGATGCCCCGAATCGAGCACCTGAAGAAGGATATTGAACACCTCCGGATGGGCCTTTTCGATCTCATCGAAAAGCACGACCGCATACGGACGATGACGAATGCGCTCGGTCAAGGTGCCGGATTCCTCGTAGCCCACATACCCGGGCGGAGCGCCGATGAGCTTCGCGACCGAATGCTTTTCCATGAACTCAGACATGTCGACGCGTACGAGCGCATCTTTATCGTTAAACATGAACTCCGCGAGCTGGCGTGAGAGCTCCGTCTTGCCGACACCCGTGGGACCAAGAAAAAGGAAGGACCCGATGGGCCGATTGGGATCGGAGATGCCGACGCGCGATCGCTTTACCGCATCGGTTACCTTCTTCACCGCGGCATCTTGCCCGATGATGCCGGCCGTAAGCGCTTCCTCCATGCGCGCAAGCTTCGCCGCTTCTTCCTCGAGCATCTTCTGCACCGGAATGCCGGTCCAGCGCGAAACCACACCCGCGATATCCTGCTCGGTAACTTCCTCGTTCAGTATCCGGCGCGACTTCTGAAGCGTCTTCAGACGCTTCAGCTTGGTTTCGAGATCCTTCTGTATCGCCGGAATGCGCCCGTAGCGGATTTCTGCCGCGGTACCGAGGTCCGCGGTCGCCTCCGCGTTATCCGCCTGGACCTTGAGCTCTTCGAGCTCCTTCTTTGCGCTGCGGATGCCTTCAAGTACCTCTTTCTCGTTCTTCCATTTGAGCTCGAGCTCGGACGTCTTCTCGCGGAGATCAGCGATCTCCGCATCGATATCCTTGATGCGCTCGCGAATCTGCTTCGCATCCTCACCATCCTTATCCTTCTCGAGCGCCTGCTTCTCGATCTCGAGGCGTCGGATGCGGCGGTCGGTCTCCTCGAGGAGCGGCGGCTTGTTCTCGAGCGCGATGCGTAATCCTGAGGCAGCCTCGTCGATCAGGTCAATGGCCTTATCCGGGAGGTACCGATCGCTGATGTATCGCGACGAAAGCTCGACCGCGGCGACGATCGCGCCATCGGTGATACGCACGCCGTGAAATAGTTCGTAACGGTCGCGCAATCCCCGCAGGATCGCGATGCCGTCCTCAATGGAAGGCTCGTTCACGAATACCGGCTGGAAGCGGCGCGTGAGCGCGGCGTCCTTCTCGATGTGCTTCTGGTATTCCTTCAGCGTCGTAGCGCCGATCATGCGCAGTTCCCCGCGCGCGAGCGCGGGCTTCAGCATATTCGAAGCGTCCATGGCCCCGTCCGCCGCGCCCGCTCCGACGAGCGTGTGAAGCTCGTCTATGAAAAGGATGACTTTGCCCTCCGACCGCTCGACCTCTTTCATGACGTTCTTCATCCGTTCCTCGAACTCGCCGCGGTACTTCGTGCCCGCGATCATGAGGCCGAGATCGAGCGAGAGGAGTTCTTTGCCCTTAAGCGATTCGGGTACGTCGCCGGCGGCCATGCGTCCGGCGAGCCCTTCGGCGATTGCCGTCTTCCCTACGCCCGCTTCGCCGATCAGCACCGGGTTGTTTTTCGTGCGGCGCGCAAGTATTTGGATGACGCGATTGATTTCCGCATCCCGTCCGATGACCGGATCGAGCTTATTCTCGTACGCAAGTTTCGTCAGATTGCGCGCATACTTGGCGAGCGCACGGAAGCGCTTCGGTTCCGCGTCGGCGCCGTCTTTCGCGTTCTTAAGCTCCTTGAGGACCGCCCCCGCACTCTCGCGGGTGATCCCGAAGCGCGCAAGAATGTCTGCAGCCGAACCCGGATACTCGATGACCGCGAGGAAGAGATGCTCGGTACCGACGAACGAATCGTTCATGCGCGCGGCTATCTTCCCGGCCGCCTCAAGCGCCTGAGCGAGGTCCGGCGTCAGGTAGATCTGATACGAGGGCGAGAGCGTCGCAGCCGATTCGGGCGATTCGAGATGCTCAAGCACCATGTCGGCAAGCATGATCGTATCAATCTCCATGCGGTCGAGGATGGAGAAGACGAGGGATTCCTCCTGCAGAACAAGAGCGGCAAGCAGATGCAGCGGCGAGACATGATTCTGCCCGCGCTCGATCGCGAGCTCATGCGCACGGCGCACGGCTTCCTTTGCCTTTGTCGTGAAGTTCGTAAACGGTGGCATATAAATATATGGTACGGCGAATCAGCGAGCCGGGCAAATGGCGGTGCATCACGGAACCGCTCGCGCCCCGGTCATCTCCCGGCACTATGAATATATTACGCGCGAGGAGCCGTCGACGTTCCAAGCGGCGCGGTAGTGGTGGACGTGAGAAGTTTCGTTATCGTATCGGCCGGAACGAGCAGCCCGGGCGTCGCGTTTTGCGCGACGCCTATGAGATTCCCCGAGAGGTCGACGACGGCGCTTCCCGCCCCGATGTCCGGGAGCGTGGTATAGACGTTCTTGCTGTCCACGCGGGAAACGATGCCGGTCGAAGCCGCGCCGTCCGCGCCGACCGCGAGCGCGGTCTCTCCGAGCTTGAGCGACGCGGCTGGAATCAGCCTCGGGACGCTCGTCTTCGGAAGCTTCGCGTCATTCGCAAAGCCGTAAATCACGATCCCGTCGCCTTCTCGGGAGAGCGACGCGGGCACCGATGAACCGTCCGCGAACCGGACCACGATTTGCGCGGGCAGCGAGTCCTTTACTGCGGTAACCACTGCTTCGGCGGCGGGGAGATAGGTACCAACCGCGAGCGCGGGCGTCGACGTCCCTGCGGTGGTCGAGTACAGCGCGACCATCCTCGCCGCATCCGCGCCGATCGCTGCCGTCACGAGATCCTGGTTCGAAGGAGCCGGGGCGCTGGCTGCCGCTGCCGGCTGCGCGGGTGCCGCCTGCGTAACCGTCTCAATCGTGTGTTCGACAACGCGATTTACGGTCTGGGTCACGAACGGAGGCGCCTGGTCGAGAAGCGACACGGTGATGATGCCGGTAGCGACCGAGGTAACGAAGTTCACGAGGATCGTGAGGAGTATGAGTTGCGATTTGGAGAGTTCCTCGATGTTCATGCGGATATATTGCTACGTGATCGCGTGCGCGTCAATGAACCTGACGGCATCGCGGAGCGCTCGCGCGAACCGCTGCAGGTGCCGAGGTTTGGTCCCGATTCCCCACGAAATCCTGACGGTGGATCGAGCGCGTTCGAGGTCGCCCGTGAGCGCGAAGACCGCCCGTGAGCCTTGATCGGAATCCGTCTCGCAGGCGCTCCTGGTTGAGACGGCGAATCCCGCTTCATCCAGGAGCGTTACGAGGTAATCGGTATCGCGTCCGGGGAGGGAGACATTCACGATTTGAGGCGCCTGACGATCGCCTTCGTTTACCACGAGTCCCGGCACTTCGCGGAGAGCGACAAGAAGGGACTCCCGCGCGATCATCGAACGTTTTCCAAAGCCTTCGCGATCGCGCGCGAGAGCGGCAAGCGAACGAGCAAACCGAGCCTGAGCCTCCACGTTCTGGGTTCCGTTCGCAAGACCCCGTTCCTGGCCTCCTCCGCGATACGGCGGGACGAGCGGTATGGTGCGGTGCGCAATAAGGCACCCGGAACCCGGGACGCCAAGCTTGCTGCCGTCGAATACGAGCAGGTCCGCGCCATGATGGCTCATCTCAAGCTTCTCGGTGAAGGGCGCCTGGCTCGCGTCGACATGCAGCAGGATCCGGCGCGACTCCGCCGATGCAGCGTGCGCATCAAGCGCTGCGCGCACCGCGCGCGTATGCCAGACGGATCCGGTCTCCCCGCAGACCGCATCGAGCGAGACGAGTACGGTCGCGTCCGTAAGTTGCGCGCGCAGTCTGTCGATATCGATACGTCCGCCGCTGATCGTAAGCGGCTCTACGTCGACTCCCTCCTCTCGTAAGAGGAAGACGTTCTCCACGATCGAAGCGTGCGCTCCCGGGTGGTAGAGCACGTGCCGCTTCCCTTCACGCGCACGGACCGCGCCGAGAATAGCAAGCGCGTTCGCATAGGTCGCGCCGGAGGTGAATATGACGTCATCCATCTTGCGCTCGGTGAGGCGCGCAATCGTCATACGCGCCGTCTCGAGGCGCTCGCGCACCCCGCGACCTTCGGCATGCGGGGATGACGGATTCGCCGGCATTCCGGCTGCGTAATCAAGATACGATCTCTTCCTCGCGAACATGCGCCGACTATACCAGCTCCTCGTCAGCATTGCAGGTATGCCGTTTTTATGATGAAATGAAGCGACTATGGGGAAGTCCGCGCGACCGCCCGTCATCGCGGTGATGGGTCATATAGACCACGGCAAGTCGTCGCTTCTGGATTACGTCCGGAAGGAAAATGTCGTCGCCGGCGAGGCCGGCGGCATTACCCAACATGTCTCCGCCTACATCGCCGAACACAACGGGCGCCACATCACCTTCCTCGATACGCCGGGTCACGAGGCGTTCAAGACCCTTCGGAGCCGCGGCGCAGCCGCAGCCGACATCGCGATACTGGTCGTCGCGGCGGATGAGGGCGTCATGCCGCAGACCTTGGACGCACTCGCGGCGATCCACGAATCAGGCATACCGTATCTGGTCGCCATCACGAAGATTGACAAGAACAACGCGGACATCGAGCGCGCGAAGCATTCGATGCTCGAGCATGGAATCTATCTCGAGGGGCTCGGCGGCGATATCGCGTACGCGCCCATTTCCTCAAAGACCGGCGAAGGGATTCCCGAGCTTCTTGATCTCGTTCTCCTCGCCGCAGACATCGCGGAGCCATCCGCCGACGCGACACTCCCCGCGACCGGATTCGTGCTCGAATCTTCCATGGATCCGAAGCGCGGCGCGTCGGCGACGCTCATCGTGAAGGACGGAATGCTCTCCCAGGGCGACTTTGTCGTCGCGGGAGGCGCCTTTGCGCCCGTTCGCTATATCGAGAACTTCCGCGGAGCGCGCGTCGACTCGGTCGGCCCGTCTGCGCCCGCGCGCATCGCGGGCTTCAGCGCGCTGCCGGAAGCCGGAGCGATTTTTACGGTCGAACGGACGAAGAAGCTTGCCGAAGCGGCAGCCCGGCGGAACGCTCAGCTTTCGAAGGCAGCTTCCGTCCAGGCGGCTGCTCCCGAAGGAGTATCCGAGCTGCCGCTCATCGTGAAGGCGGATGTCGCCGGTTCCGTAGACGCGATATTGCACGAACTCGCGAAGCATACGCATGAACGGGCTTCCATCCGCATCGTCGCCACGGGCGTCGGCAGCATTTCCGAGAACGACGTGAAGACAGCTTACGCCACCGGCGCTACCGTAATCGGATTCCATGTGGGAGTCGACGCGATTGCGCGCGACCTTGCCGACCGCGATCATGTCGGAATCGAGACCTTCACGATCATTTACGAGCTTTCCCAGAAGGTGGCGGAGCTCCTCGCCGGCGCGGCGCCCGTCGTCGATGTGGAGCAGGAGCTCGGACGCGCGAAGGTCCTGAAGACCTTTTCCTCCGGCGCGAAAAGGCAGGTTATGGGAGCTCGGCTGCTCTCGGGCGGATTCACGCTTGGCGCGCGGGTCAAGATCGAGCGCGGCGACGAGGAAATCGCCCGCGGGACGATAACAAACCTCCAGCAGGCGCGCGCCGACGTAACGGAAATCCGCACCGAGGGCGAGTTCGGCCTTGAAATCGAGTCCCGGGCGGATGCGCAGCCGGGAGACTTTCTCATCACCTTTAACATCGTACGATCATGAGCCTCCACGCCGATCGAGCCGCCCACGTAATCGGCCGCGCAGCAGCGGAATTCATCGAACGCAATGCCGGAAAGGACTCGCTCATCACGGTAACGCGCACCGTACCGAGCTCGCGTGGCGACCACTTCACGGTGTTCGTCTCCGTCCTGCCGGACGACAAGATCCGTCCGGCGCTCTCTTTCCTTGACCGTCAGCGGGAAGACTTCTCGGACTACCTGAAGAGGCACGCGCGGCTCCGCCCTATGCCGCGCATCGATTTCGCGCTCGACGAGGGCGAGAAGAATCGCCAGCGTCTCGACCAGCTCTCCGGTGATTTATAGGAATGGCGCTTTCATAGTAGAATCGGAAAACGGCCTGATGGTGAAGTGGTAACACGACGGTCTGCAAAACCGTTATGCGCGGGTTCGATTCCCGCTCAGGCCTCCACGAGCCGGGCGGTGCGGAACGAACTCTTCCTGTCTGTCTGCAAACCGTGATACAACAGAGGAGATAGCGGCCGGGGTGGCGAAATTGGTAGACGCACGGGACTTAAAATCCCGAGAGAGCCTAAAAACCCTCGTGTGGGTTCAAGTCCCACCCCCGGCACCGGTGGATAATGGGCCGAGGCCGCGTGCTACGATACGCCACGATGGAACCGAAGGTTTGGATTGACGGAGCGCTCGTCCCGCGTTCTGAGGCGACCATCGACGTCTACGATCTGTCGCTCCTGCGCGGCTACGGCATCTATGAAGGGCTCGCCGCTCATGACGGCGAGCCCTTCCGTTTCCGCGACCATTGGGAGCGCTTCGGCCGTTCAGCGAAGGCGCTCGACCTCGCCATCCCCTACACGGGAGAAGAAGTACTCGCCGCGATGCGCGCTCTCGTAAAGGAGAATGCGCCGCACGGACGCGCAATCATCCGCATGATACTCACCGGCGGTAACGCTGATGGCGGCATCGTGCACGTCGCCGGGCGCGAACAGCTCTACCTCCTCTCTGAGCCGATGCGACCCTATCCGATCGAGTGGTACGAACGGGGCGCGCATGCCATCACCCACGCTCACCGACGGGCTTTTCCTGAATTCAAAACTATCGATTATACGGTTGCCGTCATGCTCCAATCGAAGATGAAACAGGCGGGCGCCGCGGAGGCTGTCTACATTTCAGACGGCAACGTGCTTGAGTGCACCGGTAGCAATATCTTTTGCGTAAGGAACAGCGCGCTTGTAACGCCGAAGGACGAAATGCTCCACGGTATCACCCGCAACGTGACGCTCGAGCTCGCGCGCGAGGCCGGGCTCACCATCGAGGAACGCGCCCTTCCGCTCGAAGAGCTTCTCGCGGCTCAGAACGCCGGGCTTCACGGCGGCCTCGCCGAACCGGATCGAGGCGTCGGTCGAGGCGTCGCCGGCCCGGGTGACCTGCTC
>JAJXVW010000024.1 GCA_021781935.1 bacterium | reverse complement strand
GAAGCGCAAGTCTCCGGTAAAGAGCCCGAGCGCGAGCCGGCCGCTCTCGAACGGAACGAGCAGGAAAAGCATGTTCTCGGCAGCTGCAAAGCCCAGAGCTACCGTGAGCATGTAGATCACATAATCCGGAGCTTCATCGACGGCGCCTCTCCAGAAGATGAATACCGCAGCCATCGCATACTTGGTGACTTCCTCGATGAGCGCCCATGCGGTAAGGACGTGGAGCTGTCCCGCCGCGGACAGTTGCGCCGCGGCGAACTGTTCAAGCGGAAGAACCACCGGAACGCCGGCCATTCCGGCGACGAATGCGAGCGCGATCATCGTGCGCGGTTCTGGGCAGCGCGAGTCTTCCTTCAGAAGGAAGTATAGCCAGATGAGCGAGGGCAGGAGTCCGCCGAAAAAGGCGTAGCCGAGCGAGGTCAAGGTCACGCTCCTATTCTACCGCATGAAATATCGTCCGATTGGCGTGGCGTGCGCGACGACCGAAGTCCGCTCGTGAGAACAGTGTCAATCCTGCGTGGCTCCGCAAGGCCCCCTAAAATTGACACACTTCGCTGCCTTCGTTCATCATCGCCCGCTCCACGCTGCCCCCATACGACTTCTACGCCTGCGGCCAGGAAGCGACCATGAGGAAGTCGGCGTCCTTCGTGGGAAGGGACTGCCAGATCTCTTCGGTGACGAATGGCATGAACGGGTGGAGGAGCGTTATGAGGATCTGGAGCGTTTCATACAGATAGAAGGCGACTCGCCGCTTTGCGTCCTCATCTTCGCCTTTGAAGATCATCTTCGCCTGCTCAAGAATTTCGTCAGCAAAGGTATGCCAGACGGCATGGTAGAGCTTCTCAGCCGCAAGATGGATCCGGTAGTTTTCCAGGTCGCCGGTAATTTCTTCGGCAAGCGCCCACACCTTCCACTTGGTAAATCCTTCGATGTCGTCCGTCCAGACGTCTTCGCCGCCGAGGTATGGAGAAGGGCCTTCAGGGCAGTGTTCAAGCACGAAGCGCGCGATGTTCCAGAGCTTATTCGCGAAATGTTTGTAGCCCTTTATCTTATCCTCGCTGATGCGGCTGTCGGTCCCGGGAGCCATGCCGACCACGAGCGCGAGACGGACCGCGTCCATGCCGTACTTTGCCGCCATGTCGACGGGGTCGATATTGTTGCCGAGCGACTTCGAGATCTTCCTGCCCTGGCCGTCGCGCACGAGCCCGTGCAGGTAGACCTTCTTGAAGGGAACCTGGCCGGTGAGAAATCCGCTCATGAGCACCATGCGCGCGATCCAAAAGAAAAGGATGTCGTACCCGCTTTCGATAAGCGAAGTCGGGTGGAACGTTTGCAAGTCATCCGTCTGTGCCGGCCAGCCGAGGGTGGAGAGGGTCCATAGGCCGGAAGAGAACCATGTGTCGAGCACGTCCGGGTCCTGCACCCAACCGTCGCCGGGGGATTCAATCGCCGCGCGCATCTCCTCGCCTTTGTACCAGACGGGAATACGATGACCGAACCATATCTGGCGGCTGATGCACCACGGGCGAAGGTTATCGATCCAGTTCCGGTAGACGCGTTCATAGCGTTCGGTCACGAACTGCATCGCAGCGCTATCGACCGCGGCGCGCATGATGCCTTTCAGCGTGGTTGTGCCGCCGCTCTCGATGCCCGGAATCTCCGAATGAGAGAGCACGAATTCCTTATCGACGTCGACCCACCACTGCAGTTTCGGCATGGGTTCGACGATGCCGCCCGTGCGCTCAGCAGTGGATACGTTCTGCGTGATGGTCTCCTCATTCTCGAGAAGAGTCTCGGTCTTGAGCCACTCGACCACCGCTTCGCGCGCAACGGCGGTCTTGAGGCCGTTCAAACGGCCAGGAACGGTCATCTTCGCGAATTCGTCTATGATGATGTTTTCGTGCGAGAGACCATGGCGTTCCGCAATGTCCCAGTCGGTCTGGCTGTGCGCCGGAGTCACGCCGACGGCTCCGGTACCGAACGCCGGGTCGACCGCGTGGTCGGCGACAACCTTTATATGGATAGGTACATCGCAGAAGATATAGTCGTACTCGTTCCCGACGAACTGCCGGTATCGTTCGTCGTCGGGATGGACGGCGACCGCAACGTCGCCCACCTTGGTCTCAGGGCGCGTCGTGGCGACCGGAATGGGGAATTCTTTTCCGTAACGGAACGTGTAGAGCTTTGCCGGCCGCTCCTCGTACACGATTTCGTCGTCGGAGATCGTGGTCTGGCCCTTCGGATCCCAGTTCACGATACGGTGGCCGCGGTAGATAAGACCTGCGTCATGCATGCGGATGAACGCTTCCATGACGGCTCGGTAGCGAGGCTCGTCCATGGTGTATGCGTAGCGTGACCAATCGAGCGAAGATCCCATCGCGCGCATCTGCGCAAGCATCGTGCTCTTATTCCGCTCGATGAACGCGTCAATGCGCGATAGAAGCTCTTCCCGGCCGAGATCGTGACGATTCTTCCCCTCCGCCTTCTGGACGTCCTTCTCGACGCGCGCCTGAGTCGCTATCGCCGCGGAATCGGTGCCGGGGAGCCAGAGCGTCTTCTTGCCGCGCATCCGTTCGAACCGCACGATGATATCCTCGATCGCGAGCATGAGCGCCGACCCCATGTGGAGGACGCCGGTCACGTTCGGCGGCGGCAAGACCATCGAGAACGGCGCGGCGTCTGCCGCGGTCACACCCTTCTCGATACAGACATCCGGATTGAAATACCCGCTCTTCTCCCACTCCGCATAGATACGCGGTTCGGTCTCCTGGGGGTCGTAGGGCTTCAGGAATTTCTCAGGCATTTTCCTACGAAATATAGCAAAAAAGCTGTCTTACGCGAGTCGTTGCGTGCCGTGCGCTGCCAGATCGGCAGGCGCCCGTTCGTCGCGAAGCAGGCGATAAAAGCCGGCGAGCGCGATCATGATCGCGTTGTCGGTCGTGAGACGTGCGGGCGGAATGCGGAGCGCGACGTCCGGATGCTCTTTCGAGACCTTGTCGGTAAAGACGCGCCGGATGTGCGTATTCGCAGAGACGCCGCCGCCGATGACGAGCGTCTTCGCGAGGGTGTCGGTAAGCGCGCGCGACGTTTTCTTCCAGAGCACTTCCGCGACGGCGTTTTCGAATTCATAAGCCATCTGGACGCGCTCATCATCTGTGAGTTCGGCGCGCTTCTTGAGCGTGTAGAGCACGGCGGTCTTCAGGCCCGAGAACGAGAAATCGCACGTCTGGTCGTGGAGGAGCGGGCGGGGGAGCGTGAACGGCGTCTCGAGATTTCCAGACACCGGATCCGGGTCGGTCTCGCGGAGAATCTCCGAGAGTTTCGAGATCTCCGGCCCGCCAGGGTAGGGGAGGTTCATCATGCGTGCGACCTTGTCGTACGCTTCGCCGACCGCGTCATCCTTCGTCTGTCCGACGAGCTTGTACGAGAGCCACTCGTGCATCGCGACCAGTTCGGTATGGCCGCCAGAAATGAGGAGCGCGAGGAGCGGAAGCTCGACGTTCCGTATGACGAGCTCCTCGCCGTCCTCCTCTGCGAGCGCCGCGAGGACGTGGCCCTCCATGTGGTTAATGGCGAGGAGCGGCTTCATCCAGGCGCGCGCCAGTGCTTTCGCGAAATTGATGCCGACCCAGAGCGCCGGCTCAAGGCCGGGACCGGCGGTTACCGCGATAGCGTCTATCACCGGCGCGTCGGTCGTCTGTATGAACTCGAGGAACGCTGCATCGAGTCCCGGTTCCCGCTCGAGGAGCGCCGCGATAGCGTCATGCGTCTCCTGGGGAAGCGACTGGGCGGACTCGCGCAAGAGCTCCGCTTCTTCGAGCGCGGCTGTGAGGAGCGGGACGAGGTTCTTCGCATGCTCGCGTTTCGCAAGCATGGGGAACACGCCGCCGTAATCACGATGGAGGTCTATCTGCGAAAGGAGCGCATTGCCGAGCACGCGAAAACGCGCCGAGCGTCGATCCCCTTCGGCGTCCACGATGGTCACGGCCGTCTCGTCGCAGGATGTCTCGATAGCGAGTATCCGCATATGCGGGGTATTATACCCGCATGGCGAGAAATGACCTCCTCTGTTGGATGGACCTTGAGATGACCTCGCTACGGGATGCGGCGGAGGATCAGATCATCGAGATCGCGGTCCTTTTGACCGACAAGAACCTGAGTGTGGTTGCGGAAGGACCGGACCTCGTCATACACGCCGATGCGCGCCAGTTCGAAGGAATCCCGGAATCGGCGCGCGCGCTCCATGAGAAGAGCGGCCTCTTCGAAGAATCCGGAAAGAGCACGATTTCCGTGCGCGAGGCCGAAGAGGAGGTACTCGCCTTCTTGAAAGAGCATGTCGAACCGGGTACGGCGCCCGTATGCGGCAATTCGATCCATGTGGATCGGCATTTTCTGCGCCTCCAGATGCGTGAGCTCGACGAGTACCTTTTCTATCGATGCATCGACGTTTCAACCGTGAAGGAGCTTGCGCGGCGCTGGGCGCCCGGGGTGTATGAAGAAGCGCGCGCCCGTAAGGGAGAGAGCGCACACCGGGCGATGGACGACATCCGTGCCTCGATTTCCGAACTCGCGTTTTACCGCGGCGCGTTCTTTACCCGCCTGTCGTAGTCCTGCTCAAGTTCCTCCCACGGCAGCTTGCTCCCGTTCGGAACGAAGAAACCGGCGCTTCCGGCGTGACCGCCGCCGCCGTACTTCGCGGCAAGCGCGGAGACATCAACCGAGCCGTCGCTTCGTATGGACACGCCGAAGCCGTCCGGATGCGCGGAAACGACGAGTGCGATGGGCGGCAGCTTCTCATAGAGAAGGTTGCCGATGCGCGAGCGCATCGTGATCGAAGGCAGCGAATTCGCGAAATAACACTCGTAGCCTTCGAAGCGAACCTTCTTTGCGGCTTCTACCGAGATGGCACAGAGCTTCTCATAGAACTCGTCATACGTGCGTGCCGTCGCGAGAAATGCCGTACGCGTATGCGGCGCATCGAATGCGCGCACCATATCGTCCCACACGCCGAAATCGTACCGCTGCACAATAAGATAGGTAGCGATAGAACGCGTCTCCGGAAGCGCCATCCGGAAGATATCGAAATCCTCGATGTATTTCAAAAGCTCGGGAACGGGTTTCTCCGGATGGAAATACGCCCAGGCGAGCGTGGCGCCGGAGTGCTCAGTATCGAAGACATGCTCGGGCGCGGATTCCGTGATAGCGCGCGCGCTTATGTGGTGATCGATCGCGACGACGCGCCGCGCGCGCGCGATAAGTTCCTGCATGGCTTCCGGCGTTTCGTCATAGGAGAAGTCGAGTATGTAGACGTCCTTGCCGTCAATGCCCTCCGGCAGCGGATCGCCGTAGCCCGCTTCGAGGTATTCTGCCGCATCGCCGAACTTTTTCCACGCGGCATACGCCGCCCCGAAACCGTCCGGGCACCGTTTGTGATAAATGATGAGAATGTCCTTTTCCGGCATGGTCAGAGACTAGCGCACGAAGCGCGCGTAGATGCCGGACGGGATGGCGCGGCCGGTCCCGGTCTCTTCTATGTGGAGCTCGCCGCTCTCGCCGTCCACATCGCCAAAGGCGCTCTCGACCGCTTGGGCGAACGAGCGCGGGGCGTAGCCCGCGGCATACCCGTTAAGCAGGAAGAAGGAACCGGGAGCCTCTGAGAGCAATCCTCTCAGCACGGTAAGCAGGGTAACAAGGTCTTCTTCGATCTTCCAGACTTCGCCCTTCGCGCCGCGGCCGAACGCCGGCGGATCAAGAATGATGCCGTCGTACGTATGATCGCGACGCGCTTCGCGCTTCGCGAATGCGAGCGCGTCGTCGAGAAGCCAGCGGATAGCATCATGCGCGAGACCAGAACGCTTCGCGTTTTCGCCCGCCCAATCGAGGGACTGCTTCGACGCGTCCACGTGCGTTACCTTCGCGCCGGCCTGCGCCGCAACGATTGAAGCGGCGCCCGTGTAGCCGAAAAGATTCAACACGTCCGGCGACTCGAGCTGCGCGATGCGCGCCTTCGACCATTCCCAGTTGGGCGCCTGTTCGGGAAAGACGCCGGTGTGCTTGAAATTCGTGAGCCGTGCCCCGAGCCGGAGGTCTCCCCAGGAGACCTCCCAGTCTTCCGGGGGAGCGCTGCGAACGTCCCAGGATCCTTTCGTCGCTCCATCGAACGCGAATACCGCCCCGGCCTCATGCCATCGCTCGGGCGACCGCTTGCTCCAGAGCGCCTGTGTCTCGGGGCGGGCCGTACTGAACACGCCGAAGCGTTCGAGCTTCATGTTTTCACCCGAGTCAAGAAGCTCGTACCCGTCGCACGCCCTGCTCGTGAGATGACGATCGTATTTCATGCGAGGAATTCGGGATGTTTCCGCGACCAGTCGTAGAATACGACCGCCGCCGAGACGGCCGCGTTCAGCGACTCGGTCCGGGGGTGCATCGGTATCGCAAGCTTCACGTCGCAATGGTCCAAGGTCTTCTCGCGGATGCCTGCTCCCTCGTTTCCGACGATGAATGCCGTAGGAGCGTCGTAGGCGTCTCCGCCAACAGCCGCCGAACCCTCCATGGAGAGGCCGTACGTCCAGAAGCCGCGTTTTTTTAGCACTTCGAGCGCCTGGTTCACATTCCCGATCGCGACGAGCGGGATGCGGAATGCCATACCGGCGGAGGTCTTCACGACCGTTCCCGTGACTGGCGCTTGGTTGTGTTCGGGGATGAGGACGCCGGCGAGTCCGAATGCCGCCGCGCTCCGTATGATCGCACCCACGTTATGGGGATCCTGGACTTCGCCGAGAATGGCGACAGCCGGATTCTTCGCGAGGTCCGTGCGGGCGAAGAACTCATCGAGGGAAATCATAAGCTTCTCCGGATCCATGGCCGCGATCACTCCCTGATGAACAGCATCGCGCCCGACGCGCTCCTTGCCTTCGTCCTCGCTCATGGTGTGGACCGGAATCCGATGGTACTCGAGCTTGGCGAGCAGCTTCTGATTGCGGAGCCCGGGCGAAAGGAACACCTTCTTAATCGTGTGCGGCGCGCTCTCAAGAGCCTCTATGAGCGCGTGCTGGCCATAGATATACACCTTCTCCCGCTTCGGCGACCGCTTTTTTTGCTTTCGGTCTTTCATCTGGTGCGCGGTAAGGGACTCGAACCCCTGACCCTCCCCACGTCAAGGGGATGCTCTACCAACTGAGCTAACCGCGCGTACGCCTCGCAGGATACCCGATTTTCGCCTAGTATTCAACGCATGGAGCGCCTCATGCTCGGATCAGCGGGCCTTGAACGGGCGTCGAAAGAAGCCGCCGCGGTGCTCGCGCGAGGCGGCCTCGTTTTGTATCCGACGGACACGCTCTACGGGCTCGCGGTCGATCCGTCGGATGTCGAAGCGTTGGAGCGGCTCTACGGGGTCAAGGGCCGGGATCCGCAGAAGCCGGTATCGGTCATCGTCCCCACCCCTGAAGCGGCGGATTCTCTCGCCATGCTTACGCATGAGGCGCGGTCGCTCGCGGAGCGCATCTTTCCGGGGGCGCTCACGATTGCGTACCGGGAAGGACGCTTGGCGAGAGCGTCGGGATCCGGATACCCGATGACGCGTTCTGTCTCGCGCTCGCGCAGACGTTTGGCCGTCCGTACACGTCGACCTCGGCGAACCGCTCGGGGCTGCCGACACTCGCAACCGTCGATGCCATACTCGCGCAGCTCGGCACCTGCGCTGACCGCATCGACCTCGTGATTGATGACGGCGCACGCGCGGGCGGAGTTCCCTCGACGGTGGTTTCGTTCATGGGACCGCGTCCGGAGGTTATCCGAGAAGGCGCGATTCCGGCAGTGACGCTCGGATTCGTACGTCCCTAGTCCTTTAGTATGGCGGAGAGGGTGGGATTCGAACCCACGGTCCAGTTACCCGGACGCCGCATTTCGAGTGCGGTGCCTTCGACCACTCAGCCACCTCTCCGTTGCGTGCTACCTTACCATTTTTGAATCTG
>JAJXVW010000023.1 GCA_021781935.1 bacterium | reverse complement strand
TTGCTGCGCTTGGAATCGTCGGTTTTCTTGCGTCAGCGGGTGTCGCGTTCGCGCAAACCACGACGAGTAATCCGATGCCCATGGTGCTTCACGTGGGAGTGAATGGCAATGTACTCTTGCGCGGAACCGTGAGCTCGGTGTCTGCCGGTTCGCTCACGGTGAAGAGCTGGGGCGGGGACTGGACCGTGAATGTTCCGTCGTCCGCTCAAGTGTTCCCGAGCGGTACCGCGCTCACGAGCTTCCAGCAGGGTGATTTCGTCGGCGTTATCGGCTCGATCGACTCAAGCGCGGGCTTTACGGTAGACGCGACGATCGTGCGCGACTGGACCGCGCGTACCGCGATGAAGCAGCAGATTCAGGCGAATGTGCAGCAAGCACGCACGCTCATGTCGAATCGTCCCCGCGTCACGCAGGGTACGCTCTCGAACTTCGACGCGGCGAACGCGACCTTCACGCTTACGACCGCCGCGGGCACGGCGTACTCGGTCACGCTCAATTCCGGCGCGGAAACGATCGGAAGGAACTGGGCTACGATATCGCTTAGTCAGGCAAACAACGGCGATACGGTACGCGTCTACGGTACGGTATCAAGCAGCACGATCGCTGCGTCCGTGTTCCGTGACGTCTCGGTGAAATAGCCGCTTACTCGCTATTCCACGCAAAACGCCGCCCGAGGGCGGCGTTTTGCGTGGAGAGGAATGAGTCCCCGTGAAGCGGCGATTACGTCCGTTCAAGTACTTCTGTGAGCACGAGCGCGTGCGTATGTTCCGAATCGCGCGCCGTATATGAGCGTCAGTCGGCGCGCGCTTTGCTTAAGCGCGCGGAGCGGCGCCTTCTTGCTGCGAAGTTCGACGCGATACCGCTTCTTGAATTCGATCCACCGATGAGGACGATGCCCGAACCATTTCCGAAGCTCGGTCGAGGGTGCGACCTCCCGATTCCAGTCATCGATCCGAGCGTGCGCCTTCGATACTCCGCGCGGTCAAAGCCTGTCGACGAGCACGCGGCGGGATTGACGCGCGCGATATACTGGACGTATGGGGAAGCGACGCACGATGGATAAGAAGAAGATGCTTCGCGAACGCGATCATCTCACCCGGCCGCCGCGGCTCGAGGGGGCGGTCAAGGAGGCAATGATGCAGCCGACGCGGAAACCGCGGCGTGCGAGACGGGTATGAAATTCGCGGATCGCAGAGATGCCGGCATGCGGCTTGCGAAGGCGCTCGCGCGTTACGATAGCGATGACGCGGTCGTCTATGCGTTGCCTCGGGGCGGCGTCGTGCTCGCGCGGGAGGTGGCCACGCAGCTTGAGCTTCCGCTTGCGCTCGTCATCGCACGGAAGATCGGGCATCCGGAAAACGAAGAGTACGCGATCTGCGCGGTCGCCGAGGAAGGCGAACCCGTGTGCGATACGAGCGAGTCGCGCACGGTGGATCCGGCGTGGCTTGCGGAAGCCGTGGCCAAGGAACGCAGCGAGGCGAAACGCCGCCGCGCCGCGTATGACGGCCCCGACATACCTGCGACCGGAAAGATAGCCATCATCGTTGATGACGGGATCGCGACGGGTCTCACGATGCGCGCGGCGATACGCGCGCTCCGGCGCGAACTGCCGAGCGAGGTCATCGCAGCCGCACCCGTCGCGCCGCACGAGGTTCTCGACTCATTGGCGCGGGAAGCAGATGATGTCGTCGTTCTCCATGTCGCCGATCCGTTCATGGACGCCGTGGGAGCCTATTACGACTCCTTCCCGCCGGTTTCGGACGACGAGGTTATCGCGATTATGCGCGAGCAGGATGTGAAGACGGGCACGGCGAAACGGTAGCGGTCTCGGCGCCAAAGAGCGGGTAGTATACTGAATCCATGATACGGCGGATCGCGCGTTTCGTTTCCGATCTCAGGAATCGCGCTCGCTCGGAAGGCCCTCACTACCAATGGATTGCGCTTTCGAATACGACGCTCGGCGTGCTCATGGCGTCCATCAACGGCTCGATCGTCGTCATAAGCCTGCCCGCCATCTTCCGCGGCATCGGCCTTGATCCGCTTCAGCCCGCGAATATCGACTACCTCCTCTGGATGCTCATGGGGTACCTCGTCTGCACCGCGGTCCTTGTCGTGACGTTCGGCAGGCTGGGAGACCTGTTCGGACGCGCGCGCATGTACAATCTCGGTTTTGCCGTTTTCACGATCGCCTCGGTCGCGCTCGCGCTTACGCCCGGGCGCGGCGTTTCCGCCGCGCTCTACCTAATCGGCATGCGCGTGGTCCAGGGGGTAGGAGGCGCGTTCCTCATGGCAAACTCGGCGGCGATATTGACCGACGCGTTTCCAAGCGACAAGCGCGGGCTCGCGCTCGGCATCAATTCGGTTGCGGGCATCGCCGGATCTTTCCTCGGGCTCCTGCTCGGCGGATTTCTTGCGGTCATCGGCTGGCGCCTCGTGTTCTGGGTGTCCGTGCCGATCGGCGTCTTCGGGACCGCCTGGGCGTATCTCGTGCTGCGCGACGTGCGCGAACTGCAGCCGCACCCGATCGACTGGTGGGGGAATCTCACATTCGCAGCAGGACTCATTCTCATCTTGCTCGGCATTACCTACGGCATCCAGCCCTACGGCGCAGCGGTCATGTCCTGGGAGAGCCCGGCAGTGCTCGGGTACCTGTTCGGAGGAGCGGCGCTCCTGGGAATCTTCATTGCCGTCGAGCGGCGGGTTCGCGCGCCGATGTTCGATCTTAGCCTCTTCCGCATCCGTGCGTTTGCTGCTGGCAATGCGGCGAGCCTGCTCTCCTCGATAGGCCGCGGCGGCCTGCAGTTCATGCTTATCGTCTGGCTCCAGGGCATCTGGCTGCCGCTCCACGGATACTCATTCGAGTCGACGCCGCTGTGGGCGGGTATCTTCATGCTGCCACTGACCGTCGGCTTCCTGGTTGCGGGTCCGCTTTCCGGTTACCTCTCGGATCGATATGGCGCACGGCCGTTTGCCACCGGCGGCATGCTGCTCGGCGCCTTGAGTTTTATCCTCCTCATGCTCCTCCCGGCGAACTTCCCGTACTGGATATTCGGGAGCATGATCTTCCTCAACGGCATCGGTTCCGGACTCTTCGCCGCCCCGAATACGACGGGCATCATGAACGCGGTGCCCTCGCGCGAGCGCGGACAAGCCTCCGGCATGCGGGCAACGACGATGAATGCCGGAATGGTGCTCTCGATCGGCATCTTCTTCAGTCTCATCATCGTCGGGCTCGCTTCGTCCTTGCCGCAGGCGATCACGGCCGGTCTCTCCGCGGAACACGTGCCCGCACCGGTGGTGCACAGGGTCGCTTCCGTCCCCGTCGTGAGCAGTCTCTTTGCCGCCTTTCTCGGCTACAACCCCATGGAGACGCTCATACCCGCGCGAACGCTCGCGAGCTTGCCTGCGCAAGATCGCCGTACGCTCGTCGGGACGGCGTTCTTCCCGAGGCTCATCGCGAAGCCTTTCATGGACGGGCTTTCGATAGCGTTTACCTTCGCCGCCTTCCTGTTCCTTCTCGCGGCAATCGCTTCATGGCTGCGCGGCAAGCGGTACGTCCATGAAGAAGCCTCTGTCGCGTGAGTACGATGCCGTCGGGGCGCGGCATCCGATCCGTGCGAGCGGCGCACGCGGAACAAACGTACGGCGCGGCCCGTATTGAAGTCATAGTGCTACCGCCGCGAATCCCTCCCATCGTCTTTCTCTTTCACCGAACGATATGCTGACACACTTCGTCCAGACGTTCGGCTACCTCGCCATTTTCGTCCTCATGACGCTCGAGAGCGCCCTGTTGCCCATACCGTCCGAAATAACGATGCCGTTCGCCGGATACCTCGCAAGCCAGGGGACGCTTGATCTGTGGGCTGTCATCATGGTCGGTACCGTAGGGAACCTCGCCGGATCGCTTGCCGCGTATTACCTCGGACAGATTATCGAGGAACGGGCGCTCGTGCGCTGGATACGCCGGTACGGGCGGTATCTCCTCATCCGGGAATCCGACTACCACCGCGGCGTGGCGTGGTTCGCGAAGTACGGCGGTGCGGCCGCGTTCTTCTCCCGCATCATGCCCGGAATCCGCACGTACCTTTCGCTTCCGGCGGGAATGTTCGAGATGAACGTGACGGCGTTCTCGCTCTATACGTTCTCGGGCTCGCTGCTTTGGTCGGGATTCCTTGCGTGGATCGGCTACTCGCTCGGGAGCGATTGGGGAAGCGTGAGCCGGCTCGTGCGGCCGCTCGAATATCTCGTCGGGGCGGCCCTCATCGGCGCGGTCGCCTACTACCTCTACCGACGGCTTTCGATCCGCCGCTCGGCGGGCGGTGCGAACATCCGATAGTCTCTCGCCGGCGTTCGCCGTGCTTTAATGAGGATGTGTTCAACATCATCGTCTATTTCGTGACCGGCGGCGTGGTGACGACCGCGATAGTGCTCCTTGAGGAAAGCGGTTTTCGGATTCTTTCCGGGCTTGCGACGCTCATGCCCGTTTTTACGCTCATCGCCTATTTCTTCATCGGCGAAACGAACGGCGGCGCAGCGCTCAGCCAACATGCGGAACTCGTTCTCGTCGGAACGCTCGTTGCTTGGGTTCCATACATGCTCGTCGTGGTCTGGCTCGCGCCGCATCTCGATACGTATGAAACAATCGGAGCGGCCTTGCTCGTCTTCTTTGTGCTCGCGCTCGGGTTCCTCCTGCTCACGCAGCACTTCGGCTGGTTCTCGTAGTCGCGCATCCCGGCTTCGTTCGCGCGTGCTAGCATACGGCGCATGACCGACGTACCTCTCGTGGCGACGTACCGAGCCGTCTTTCGTTCCCGTCGCACCGAGTACGAGGGCGTCGAGACATACCGGTTCATTCCTGACGAGCCGGTACCGTTCGCGGCGGGTGCCTATGTGCATCTGCGTCTTCCGGGAGTCCCCGACGGCGAAAATCCTGTGCGTGAATTCTCTTTCGCGTCCGCGCCCCACGAGCGCGAGGTTCGGTTCGCCATCGATACGCGTTCAGGCAGTCCGTACCAACGGGCGCTGCAGGCGCTCACGGAAGGTGACGTCGTCGAACTTTTCAAGATAAAGACGCATCTCACCTGGCCGCCTCCGGACCGGGAAGTGGTCATGGTCGCCGGCGGCGTCGGCGTAACCCCGTTCTATTCGCAGCTGCTTGATCGTGTCGCGCGCGCGCTCCCGATCTCGATTACGCTCGTGCATGCCGCGCACGGCAAGCATCTGTACGCTTCCGAGCTACGATCCTTGGCGGACGAGTATGTTCCGACCGATCGGAACGGGCTTGACGCGGCGCTCGCGAGCGCGATTGAGAAGCATCCGCTCGCGGCGTATTCCATCGCAGGTTCGGGCTCGTTCGTTGCCGGCGCCGCGGGCGCGTTGCGCGCGCGTTCCGTTGCCCGGATTGAAGCCGATAACTTTAACGGCCTGGCTGATCTCCTCTGACGGGCGTGCTGTGGAAATCGCGTGATCTGGCTCGCGCGGTATACTGCAGGCGATATGTCATTCGTCATTTTGCGGCGACATCACCGGAAGGGAATCGGACTTTTCATCGTACTCGTACTCGCCGGAAGCGGTTACTGGCTCTACGCGCATGATGTGTTCGCGTCCGCGTACGCGACGCCGCAAGAAGCTGACAGCGTGTACGTGCGTTTTGATATGGAGGCGTACGACAAGATCGAACAGGATTATTGGAACAAGCTCACGAATGCGCAGCTTGCGGACCTCTTCACTCTTTCCGCTGAAAAGGCGGCAAGCACGACCGCGCTCGTGAAGGCGACGGATCGCGCTACGACGGCGAAGATGCTCGCACAGATGTTCGCGATGGCGACGAGTTCGACGGATCGCAAACAGCTTGCGCTCAGGACGCTCGCGGTTGCGCTCTATAATCTCGCGCCGGCCGGCCGGGATCAGCTCTTCACGAATCAACAGACGACAGCGCTGCGTCAGGAAGTGAGCAACGTACACCCGAACGTGAATCTCTATAGCGACCTCGGTCTCGCCAAAGGCGCGAGCGCGGTTCAGGTGCAAGCGGCGTACGCCGCGAAGGCGAAGGCGCTCGCCGCAAGTTCTTCGCCGGCCGCGGCGGAAGCGCTCCGGCAGATAGCATATGCGAAGCAGGTGCTTACGAATCCGGAGAGCAAGCAGCTCTACGATGCCGCCGGAATCCAACCGACCGTGTTCCCGCACATCATCGGCCATACGCTGTACCTCGACCTCTCTCAGATCGCGCCGACGACGCTTCAAGAGTTCGCGATCGCCGTGAATAACGCATCGACGACGCCGGGGCTCGACAGCATGATTCTCGACCTCCGCGGCAATATCGGCGGCGCGCTCGACTTCCTCCAGAATTTTCTCGGGCTCTTCATCGGCGATAACCAGTATGCCTTCGATCTCTACCACCAAGGGCAGTACGAGGTGCAGCGGACAGTCCAGCCGAAATTCCCGGAGCTCAATCGTTACCGGGACATCGCGATTCTCACGGATGGCATGACGCAGTCTACGGCGGAGCTCACGACGGCCACGTTCGAACGCTACCATCTCGCGCACGTGGTCGGCACGACGACCCGCGGCTGGGGAACGGTCGAGAATACCTATCCGCTCAAGACCGCGCTCGGCGGATCGACCTATACCTTACTGCTCGTGAATAGCCTCACGCTCCGTCCCGACAACCAGCCGATTGAGGGCCGCGGCGTCGACCCCGACGTCAACACGAGCAAGCCGGGATGGCAGAGCGCTCTTTCCCAATACTTCCGTTCGGCGAGCCTCATCAAGGCGATCGAACAGGTTGCCGTCCAAACGCCGCTCCGGTAGCGCCCGCGCCTTTCTTGCGCGTCTCCGTCGCAAGAGTACGATACGACCATTACCAGGCTAACCGGCTACATATGATGTGGGACTATGGGTATGGCTACGGGCATCCGATGATGTGGGGCGGGGGAGGCGTTATCGGCGTCGTGTTCTCGATCTTCTGGGTCGTCCTTCTTATCCTCGCGATTGTCTGGGCGATCCGCTTCCTGCGCCGCTCGCGGGGCAGGCACTGGCCGCTCTCTGAGAGCGCGCTCGATATCCTGCGGGAGCGCTATGCAAGGGGAGAGATCGACACCGCCGAGTACGAAGAGCGCAAGAAGACGCTCGAGAAATAGCATGCAGAACACCCGCCCGCGCTTTCGCGCGGGCGGGTGTTCCTACCGGGCTACCATGCGCCCATGGTGAATCGGAATTTCTCGCGGAGTATGCGGTCGACGCTGTAGTAGCGCCAGCACTTGCCGAGCCAGAGCGCGAGGAAGACGATGATGTAGATGATCGCGGTACCGATGTCGGTGGAACCGGCGACGTATGGGCCGCCGAAACCTTCAGCGGTGCTCCAGATCACGAAGGCGAGGAGCATCCCGCCCACCATCGTGACCCGCGTAAACGCGCCGAAGATAAGTCCGAGCGCTATCGCCGTCTCCGCGACCGCGACGATGACGCCGAAGAGATGCGGGTTTACCGACACGGTCTGGATCCAGAAATGTATCCACGCCTGTACGAGCGCAGGCTGTCCTTGCGCCCCGTCGACCAGGTATGACGTGAAATTATTGAGAAATGCCGGCTGCCATTTGAATGAAGCGTCGATGAGCCAGATGAAGCCGAACACGATACGCAGCCAGGCGAAGGACATGTCCTCGAGCGGTCGCATGATGCCTGTATGATACGACAGATGCGTATGACGCGCGGACGCTTGTGCACATACGCGAGCCGGTGAATGAAAATCCCGTGGAATCCGTAGATAGTGTTGTACCAGATATTATCGTATGAAGAAATCTATCATCGCGGCGGTCGTAGTGGGGGCGTCAGCCCTCTATCTGTTCATGAGGACCCCGACCGCTTCGGCGGTTCCCGCAGGGCTCCCTTCGCCGGTTGTCGCGACCGTCCCGTCGGCGACGACCTCGGGCGCGGCGGGCAGCGGCGCTCCTCCCGCAGGAAGCGCGCAGACCAGCGCGGCGTCGTCAGGAAGCG
>JAJXVW010000022.1 GCA_021781935.1 bacterium | reverse complement strand
CCTGCAGGATGAGTTCTGCGAGGTCTTTTGTCGGTTCGGTCATGTAGAGCTTCCCGCGGAACCCCTCCTTCACGAGCTTCGGGATGCGACCCACATGGTCGAGATGCGCGTGGGTGAGCACGAGCGCATTCACAGTCGACGGATCATAGGGAAACTTTTCGTACATCGCCGTTTCGCAGAAATCCGCGCCCTGCTCCATGCCGCAGTCGACCAAGACGCGCGCCTTCTCCGTCTCGATCATGAAGTTCGAGCCCGTGACGGTACTCGCTGCGCCGTAGGGAGTGAGTTTCAGTGCCATGAATCAACTCTAGCATGCGTGAATACGAGAAAATCCCACGTTTCTGTGGGATTTTCTCGCGGAGCCGCCTTCGGTAGCAACTTTGTAGTGCTACGTGGGAGCCCTATCGTCTGGAGACGGAACGCGTAAGCACTCCTGAGCCAGATCGAAATTTGTTTCGGGCCGCCCTTAAAAAGAGCAAGTTGCGTTTGTTACGGCGGCTCCGCGGTCCAGTATACGCCCGAACCGGTAGGAGCGCATGTGGAAACGGATTGCTCGTGGCGGGACCCATCCGCGATGCCCCGGGCTCGGATTACCCCTCGCCGAGATAATTATCGAGTTCAGGGCTGTACACGATTGCATCCTGCATGCGTCGATAGCTGATGAGGTCTTCGGGCGTGAACCAGTGCTTGATTTCCGCCTCCGCTTCCGCAGGCGAGCCGGATGCATGGATGAGGTTGCGCACCGCGCGCTTATCCGTATCGGCCATCTGGTACGAATCGAGAACGTAATCGCCGCGGATGGTGCCCGGCGCGCTTCCCAGAGGCTCGGTCGATCCCACGAGCTTGCGTACGATCTTCACGGCATGCGCTCCCTCCCACACCATGACGACGATCGGGCCCGCGACCATGTACTTCTTCAGTCCTTCGAGGATGGCTGCCGTGATCTCATACGGATCCTCGGAGGGCGGGGTCATCCCTTTCTCACGGTACCCGGCGATGGTCTTCTCGCCGGTTACGCGGCGCCACTCGGGATCGAGGGTGTAATGCTGCTCGACGTGCGTTGGCTCGGCCGTCACCATCTTGATGGCGACGAGCTTAAGTCCCACGTTCTCATGTCGCTTGATAATCTCGCCCACGAGCGAGCGCTGCACCCCGTCGGGCTTCACGATGACGAGCGTGCGTTCGGTCTTGAGGTGTGCCATGTGTCTAAAATAAATCGCGCCCGAGGGCGTTATGGTCGGAGTATAGCGGATCCGCGCGGGCTCTGCCAGAGCGGCGTCAGCGTCCGGTCGCGACGATAGAGCCGTGCTCGTCGATGAGGATCGTGTGCTCGTAGTGCGCCGAGCGCGAGCCGTCTTTCGTACGGTACGTGTAACCGTCCGGCGCGAGCACGACCCCTGCGCGTCCTTCGCTTGAAATCGGTTCCAGGGCGAGCACCATCCCCGGCACCAGTTCCTCGCCGGTGCCTCGTCTTCCAAAGTTCGGCACGAAAGGCTCCTCGTGGACCCGATCGCCGACGCCGTGGCCGCCAAGAGGCTTCACGACCGAGAACCCGGCCTTCTCGATGACCTCCTGGATAGCCGCGCCGATGTCTCCCACGCGGCCGCCGGGCGTGGCGGCCGCGATGCCTGCCGTAAGGGCTTCTCGCGTCGCTCGCATAAGCTTCTGCGCCCGTTCGTCCGTCTTGCCGACCGCGACCGTTACCGCGCTGTCCACGATAATCCCGTCGTGGATGAGTCCGAGATCGAGCCCGACGATATCGCCCTCTGCAAGCGTCTTCGCGTCTTCATTCGGGATGCCGTGGACGATCTCGTCATTTACCGAGACGCACAAGGTCGCGGGGTAGGGACGCAGCGCGCCCTCGGGCGTATAGCCGAGGAACGCGGGCCTGTCGCCGCCGTCACGAATGAGCCGTTCCGCAAGATCATCGAGCTCCGCCGTGGTGACGCCGGGGGCGACCTTCACGGAAAGTGCGGCGAGGACGGAGGCGAGGCGCCTTCCCGCTTCCAAAAGCGTCGCACGCTGCAGATCGTTCGTAATAATCATGCGCCGTCAGAACCCGAGAGTATCGCGGATGGACGCCGCGATTGCGTCCGGCGCCTGTTCGCCGTCCACGCGAATCATCTTGCCCTTCTGTTCGAAGAATTCGATCGCCTTGCGGGTATGCTCGTTGAATTCCCGAAAACGAATCCGCACCTTCTCTTCCGAATTTGAGTCCGGACGATCCTGCGTCTTCGCGCGCGCGAGCTGGCGTCGGAGCGCTTCCTCTTCGCTCACGTCGAGGTGTATGACGAGATACTTCCGACCGAGCCAGGTGGCGACTTCATCGAAGAGCTCCGCTTCTCCCCGCCAGCGGCCCGTGCCCTCGAAGATGACCCCGGTGCCATACGGCAGCCGCAGCAGCGCGTCTTCAAACAGGTACTCGGCAAACCAGGTGGGCATGAGGCGCCCCGTATCATAGACCTCCTTCACGCGCGCGCCGAGCGCGTCGCGATGTTCGCGCAATTCGCGAAAGCGCTCGCCGGTAGAAAACAGGTGGAAGCCGGTGTCTTCGGCGAGACGACGCGCCTGCGTCTCCTTACCGGATCCGGGGCGGCCGATAAACAGAATGGTGCGGGTTTCAAGCGCGCTATGGGGCATACGGACACTCTACCCCATGCGGCAGTGCCGTGCCACACGGGCTCCGGTTCTCGTAGCGGATATCGCCGCAAGCCGGTATAATCGACGCACACGTGAAGCGTTCCATCATCACGATCGCCGGCGCAATCGGAAGCGGTAAATCGACCACCGCGCGTCGCGTCGCGGAAGAGCTCGGATACGCTCATTTCTCCTCGGGCGACCTGTTCCGCGCGATCGCGAAAGATCGCGGCATCTCGATCGAGGAAATCAACCACCAGGCGGAACTCGAGAAAGAGATCGACCGCGCGGTCGACGACCGGCTGAAGCAGCTCTACGATCGTTCCGAGCTCGTAATCGATTCGCGGCTCGCCTACCACTGGATGCCGGACGCCTTCAAGGTGTACCTCGCAGTCGAACCGCATCTCGCGGCAGAACGGATCTACTACGGCATCAAGAACGAGGGGCGGGTGAGCCAGAAGGCGGATTCCGTCGAAGAAGCGCTCCTCGCCACGCGCGGACGCTACGAAAGCGAGAAGCGCCGCTACCGGGAGCTCTACGGTATCGACATAGACGACCATTCGATATTCGATCTCGAACTCGACACGGGCAAGCACAAGCTCGACATGGTCGTGAGCACCATTATCGAAAGGTACCGCGCGTGGCTCTCATAGCTCCCGCATCGAAAACGCCAGGGTCGGTAGCCCCGACCCTGGCGTTTTCGAGCTCGCGTCCCGCCGCGGATCCTAGTATTCCCGCAAAGAGACCTGCGCGTCGATTTTCTGTGCCAGGTCAAGCGCCACCTGCACGGCGATAAGGAGCGCCGTACCGCCTAAGACGAGCGTCGTGATGCCGGTAAGACCTTGGATGATCGACGGCGCGACCGCGATGAGACCGAGGAAGACGGCGCCCGGGAGCGTGACGCGATTCACGACTGCGCCAATGTAGGATTCGGTCTCGCGGCCCGGGCGCACGCCGGGCACGAACGCTCCTGATTTCTGGAGGTTTTCCGCAACGCGGGACGGTTCGAACGTCACGGCGGTGTAGAAGTACGTGAAAAGAACGACGAGGAGGAAGTACACCGACCCGTACTCCCACGGATCCGCGAGGAACGCGCTATACCAGAGCGAAGCTCCCTGTGCGAACGCGAAATGGAGCCCGGAGAGCATCGAGAGCGCCATCTGCGGCAAGAGCAGGAGGGAAAGCGCGAAAATGATAGGGATTACGCCGGCCTGAAGGAGACGGATGGGAAGATAGGTAGCGGCACCCTGTTGCATGGCGGCACCGCGGACGGCGCGAGCATACGCGATCGGGATCGAACGCTCGGCGTCGGAGACCACCACAACGGCATAGGTCATGACGAGCGCCAGCGCAATGAACGCGAGATACGCGGGAATCTGCTGCGCCGTCGCGGCGAAGAGCGTCTGCGAGATTCCCGACGGAACGCGCGCCATGATACCCGCGAAGATGATGAGTGAGACGCCGTTCCCGATGCCGAACTCGGTGACGAGTTCGCCGATCCACATGAGGAGCATGGATCCCGCCGCCACGAGCGCAATGTTCGTGATGAGACCCACGGGACCGCCGGCCGTGATGACGCCCTGACCCTGGAGGAGGAGCAGGAAGCCGATCGCCTGGAGAACCGCGATGGGAATGGTAAGCAAGCGGCTCCACTGTATGAATCGCGTCCGGCCCGCTTCTCCTTCCTCGAAGTACGCGTTCTTCACCTGCGGGAATATGATAGTCGCGAGCTGCATGATAATCGAAGCGGTGATGTACGGGCCGACGCCGAGCATCACGATTGAGAGGCGGGAAAGCCCGCCGCCCGAGAAGATATTCAAAAGTCCGAGGAACTGATTCGACGCGAAAAATTGCGCGAGTGCGGCGCGGTTCACGCCCGGGATAGGGATCGCAGCGAGAAACCGGAACAGCGCAAGCGCTGCCGCGAGGAAGAGTATGCGGTTACGGATCTCAGTGTCGCCGAACGCGAGTTTCAGCTTGCGCGAGAATTGGCTAAGCATTGATCGTGGCGCCCGCTTTCTGAAGCGCGGCGCGTGCCGATCCGGAGAGGAGGCACTTCTCGACGACGAGCGCCTTCGTCACCTCACCGGTACCAAGGATCTTCACGCTGGGCGCGCGACCCTTCTCGCGGCGGACAAGACCCTTTGCAAGAAGGGTCGCCGGCGAGACCGTCTCGCCCGTCTGGTATGCCGCTTCGAGCGCGGCAACGTTCACCGCAGCAAGCGGGATGCGATTCGTACGGACCGTGCGCGAGCGGTTCTTTCCGAATCCGCGGCGCTTCGGGAGCTTCTTGATGAGATCGCGTACTTCGGGACGGATCTTGTGGCCCGCCCGCGCCGTCTGGCCCTTGCCGCCGCGACCCGACGTCTTGCCGCGCTTGCCGCCGCGACCGACCGGCGCCGGCTTCTTTGATTTCGTCCGAGGAGTGAGCGTGTGGAGTTGCATGGTAGATGACGTTAACGGACGCGAAGCTTCTTCAACGCCGCCACGGTCGCGCGCGCGATCGTGAGCTTGTTCTTCGATCGCGAGTGTATCTTCGTGACCACGTCGGTAACGCCCGCAAGGTCGAGAACGGTGCGCATGGCCGAACCGGCGACAAGGCCGCGCCCCTTCGACGGAAGTATCTCGACGACCGACGCCGCGTATTTCGCAGAAACCGCGTGCGGGATCGATCCCGACGGGATGCGCGGAACGGTGAACAGGTGCTTCTTCGCGTCACGGACGGCTTTATCAATCGCGAGCGCCGTATCGGCAGCCTTGCCGATGCCAACGCCCACGCGGCCCTTCTTGTCGCCCACGACGACCGTGATGCTGAAATTGAAACGGCGACCGCCGGCCATGACGCGCGCCACGCGGCGCGCGTCGAGCGTCACCTGATCGAATTCACTGCGTTCGCGCGGTGCGCGCGGACCGCGCGGTCCGCGACGGTCGGCGCGCCCGCGAATGGCGCTGCGCGTTCCGCGTCCGCCGGCGCGATCCCCGTTCGTCGGCGCGGACGCCGCGTGCTGCTGTTCCGTAGTCGTAGCCATATTAGAAAGTGAGCCCGTTCTCGCGCGCGGTGTCCGCGAGCGTCTTGATAAGTCCGGCGTACTGATACCCGCCGCGATCGAATACCACCTGCGTCACACCGGCCGCCTGCGCCGCTTTAGCAATGGCTTCCGCAACCTTTTTTGCCTGTTCGCCCTGCGAACCGCCGAGACGCTTGCCATTCGCCGAGGCAAGCGTCTTCCCGGCCGCATCGTCTATGAGCTGCGCCGAGACATAGCGGTTGCTCTTGAACACGGCGAGCCGCGGACGCGCTGCCGTACCGGAAACCTTTGCGCGCACGCGCGCATGGCGGCGCAGGCGCAGGGAATTCTTCGATGTGCGGATCGTAGTCATAGTCGTTTATACAGCCTTCTTACCCTGCTTGCGGCGCACCACTTCGTCTTCGTAGCGGATGCCCTTGCCGAGATACGGCTCAGGTTCCTTAACGCGACGGACGTTCGCGGCGAATTGCCCGAGCGCGTCTTTGTTCGAGCTTTCGAGCGCGAGCACGTTCTTTTCCAGACTCGCTGTGATGCCTTCCGGAATATCGAGGACTACGGGGTGCGAAAAGCCGACCTGCATGGAAAGCTGTCTTCCTTTGAGTTCGAAACGGTAGCCGACGCCTTCAAGGATGAGCTTCTTCACGTACGGCGTCTCGACGCCCTGAACCATGTTCTTCAGGTGCGCGACGAACGTGCCGGTGAGCGCCCGTGCCTCCCGCGAACGGTCGCGCGGCGCGACGGTAGCTTCCTTGCCGTCGACCGTTATGGTCACGGCCGGATGGAGCTGCCGGATGAGCGTGGCCTTCGGGCCCTTCACGGTAAGTGTGCCTCCCGAGACCGTTACTTCGGCCTTCCCCAGTTGAATCGGTTTTCGTGCAAGACGGCTCATAGCGATGGCTTACCAGACCTCAAAGAGATTCTCTCCGCCCAACCGATTCTTGCGCGCCTCCGCATCGGTCATGATGCCCTTCGAGGTCGTGAGTATGCGGGCACCCGTACCGCCGGCGACCGTATGCGCTTCCGTGCGTCCCACGTAGAGCCGCCGCCCCGGCTTACTCACGCGCTTCACGCCGCGGAGCTTCGCGCTGCCGCGCTCGTCATAGGCAAGCGTGACTTCGAGAACTTTCTTCTCGCCGCTCTCTCCTTTCGTACCGACCTTTACCTCTGAAAGGAATCCGAGCTCCTTGAGCTTCTTGGCGATAGCCGAGAGATGGGATGAATACGGGAGCACAACCTCGCGCGTGCCGATCATCGCGGCATTTTGAAGGCGGATGATGAAATCGCCGACGCGGTCGCTTACCATGATGCCTTCTTTACGCCCGGGATCTTGCCCTCGCGAGCCAATTCGCGGAACTTGATACGGGAGAGACCGAACGCGCGGAGATAGCCGCGCGGGCGACCCGTTACCTGGCAGCGGTTCTTCAAACGGACCGGCGAGGAATTGCGGGGGAGCTTCTGGAGACCTTCGTAATCGCCGGCAGCCTTAAGCTCCGCACGCTTCTTAGCGTACTTCGCCACGAGCTTCTCTCGCTTTGTCTGGCGGGCGATCACTGAAGTTTTTGCCATAAAAAATAGAGCTCCGAGGAGCGTGGCGGTACTGTATCACCTAGGCTTTACGGCGTCAATCGTGCTGCGATTGACGCGCCAGGTGGTTCCTGCGAGCCAGCGTCGACGGCCCAGCCGCCGCCTCACTTAGCTCCAACGTTCGTATTTTGGCATCGCGCTTCGCGAGCTGAAATGCAAAAACACCATGCACGGATGTCTCTGCTACTGTCTCTCGGCACCACCTGCCACTTCGCACGCCCAAAATAGCTTGGGCGCGGCCGGGTTTCCCCTGCCGCGCCCCATTGTTTATGCCCCTACCAGAGCGAACTTAAGAATCGGCACCTCCTTGTCCGTATAGAAGTCCTGCCCCGTCGACTTCTCCACCGAGACAATCTTGTGAGTCTTCTTGCCCCATTCGAGCATAAGCTCGCAGTAAGAGAGATCCTCTTCCTTCATGACTCGCCAGACCCCTTTGAGCAAAGCCTCCTGGTCGAGCGCCTCTGCGTGTTGCAATCGAGTGAGAAATTCACGGTAGTAAATTCTCGTATAGTGCGGAGCACCGACGGACAGGTCGCAGTGCGAGTGAGCGAGAGTGAACCCATCCCCCGATCTGTTACCGCGAAACGCCTCTTCGAGCCGCCCCGCTGCAGGATCGTACTTCACAAAGTCCCTGAGGGTAAATCTCTGGATTGTCGTTGGCATGCGTGATTCTCCGTCTACACTCCGAACGCCGCGTATAGGTGTTCAGAGTACGCAATCCGGAATGGAAGTGGAACACCCACGAGCACCGTACGCTCAATGTAAGGAGCGGTCAAACGATGCGTCAGGCGGCGCAGAGAGAAGTAGCGGAGACGCCCGTGCACGAGAGATACGCGAGCAAGGTGGCAAGCGTGATTTCGGAGGCCCTCGGAGGCGAAGCAGCGTGGTAATTTCTGCGCCGTAGGGCAGCTAC
>JAJXVW010000021.1 GCA_021781935.1 bacterium | reverse complement strand
GAGAGAAGGCGCCCGACCCTTCGTACAAGCATGCCGTCGTACACTTTCGAAGCGTCGCCCAAAATAACCGCGCGTACGCCGTCCTCCTCCAGATTCAGCACGAGTCCATAGACCGGATTCGGATCCTTGAGCGCAGCCGCGAGGGTGCGGTCGAATGTCGGGTCGAACACGACCATTTCGCTCATGACCGCGTTCGTCAACCCGTCGATTTCCGCGATGCCGTCGCCCGCGGCTCGCACGGTGCCCGATTCCCGGCTCCCTGCTTCGGGCTTCCAGGTCTCGATCTCCTTCTCGATGCGTTCAATGATGCTCTGCATAATTACCGTGTAACGTTCCTATAAATATCGACAAGCGCAGCTTTGGCGCTCCGATCAACCAGCACGCCTCGTGCGCGCGCTCGCCAGCCGCGTATGAGAGAGCGATTCACCACCGCCGTTCGCGCGTCAATTCCCGCATGACGAGCCGCGGCGAGGGCCGCCGTCGCTTCGTGCTCGCTCGCGACCTCGACACGCGGCGCAAGCGCCGTACGGCGCGCCGCAATCCTTCTGAGCTCCGCGTGTATCTGCGGGAGCAGCTTCACCCGGCCGGAGGAAGCGAGGTGCGCGATCAGGCGTTCGACTATCTCCTCGGCCTTGCGCTCGTCCTCGAGCGCAGCGACCGATTCGAGGACATGGGTGTATGAATCAAGCATGATGCTCCTTGAGCACTTTCTCAGCGGCGAGGATCGCGAGGCGGGCGATCTCCTTCTCGCTCTCACGGCGCATACGCTCGCCCTCTTCCTTCGCACGCGCCTCGGCGTCTCGCGCCACCTGCTCGGCGCGCGCTTCCGCCTCTGAGACGATGCGGGAGCGCTCGGATGACGCGGTCTCACGCGCGCTCGCTACTATGCCGTCCGCCGCGGACTCCGCCGCACTGACGCGGGCAGCCGCAGCATCGTCTGCGCGCGCGAGCTTCTCCGCTGCCTCTTCCGCATCCTGCACGCCCTGAGCGATCCTCTTCTGACGTTCGTCGAGCGTCGTCATGACCGGCTTGTAGAGGAAGTACCACAGCGCAATCATGACCAGCCCGAAGTTCACCGCCTGCGCGATGAGGAGATTCAACTGGATGCCGAAGGCTGAGAAAAGTTGCTGCATAGTACGTTTGACGCTGCGAGGCTATGCGGGTGCGGAGCGCCGCAGAGCGCGTCTTACACGAACTTGATAATGAAGGACACCACGAGCGCAAGGATACCGAGCGCTTCAGTGAACACGATCGCGAGAATCATGTTCGAGATGATTTTACCGGAGGCATCCGGGTTGCGTCCGATAGCCTGCATGGCGCCGCCGCCGATAAGTCCGATGCCAATGCCCGGGCCGATCACGCCGAGTCCGGCTGCGATCGCCATCCCGAGATCCTTTGCCGTATTTATATCCATAGGTTGTGAGAGAGGCCGCCGGGAATGCTCTGATTCCTAACGTCTCCGATACTCATTAATCTTGGTAAATAATTGCCCCTGGTTATCCCGGAGCCGCCAGAAGCGCCGCTAGTGCGCCTCTGCCGGATCTGCGATCGCAAGCTTGATGAAGAAGAGCGTGAGGATGGCGAACACCGCCGCTTGGACGAGCCCGATGAACATCTCGAATCCCATGAGCGGCGCGGGCAGGAAAAACGGCAGGAAATAGCCCGCCACGAGCACCATCACTTCACCGGCGAATATGTTTCCGAAGAGACGAAACGAGAACGTGATGATGCGCCCGAGATTCGAAAGGATCTCCAGAAGACCCACGACGAATCCCATGGGCGATCTCAGGTTAACATATCGGCTCATATGCCGGAAAAAACCAAGAACGGAAATCCCCGTTACCTCGATCACGAAGAATGAGATGAGCGCGAGCGCGAGGGTGAAATTGAGATCCGTGGTCGGCGTGCGCAAGAGCGGAAGGAAGGAGCCTGCATGTACAATGCCAATCGAACCGACGCCGGGAAAAAATTCGAGTTCGTTCATGAGAGCGACCAGGAGGAATATCGTCGCGACCAGCGGGAAGAACTTCCGCGCAAGTTCCTCGCTCTCGAGCGTTTCCGCCATATATCCGAGCGCGCCCTCGAACGCCCATTCAACCCCCGCCTGGAACTTGCCCGGAACCATCTTCACGCGGCGTCCGAAGAAGAACGCACATCCGATCAAGAGCGCCATGAGCAGCCACGTCATAACCAGTGCGTTCGTTATCGGAAAACCGAAAACGGAGCCAAGATGCTCCGCCGCAAGTACCACTGAAATACCGCCGCTCATGTGGCGCCATTCTACCAAACGCGAGCGTGAAATGAAAAGGAGAAGGACCGCGTCACCGCGGTCCTTTGATATAGGATGCAAAGTCCATGCTGAATGAATGCTACAGCAGGCCTCTCTTATGCTCCCCTATGACGATGCGCTGCGGCCGAAGCGCCTCTTTCAAGACACCCAAGGCCTTGCGCGAATCGGCGTTACCGCACATGAATACGTCGAATGCGGCATAGCCCTTCTCCGGCCAGGTGTGTACGGAAATATGGCTTTCCGCGAGCACCGCAACCCCTGATATGCCTCCTCCACCGCCAAAGGTGTGCAGGTGTATATGCAGCAAGGTTGCGTCTGCCGCCGTCACGGCATCGATGAGCGCCCGCTCGATGCGGTCGCGATCATCAAGCCCCTCCGCGTCCCAAAGATCGATAATGAGGTGGCTTCCCGCATAGGTCAGTCCATTGCGCGTGATGAAGTGATCATTTCGGTCTTCGTCCCCGGGGGGAATAGGAACCGGGACGGTCTTCGCCGGCTTGCGGGTGCTAACCCCGTTGCCTTTGATCGCCGCCGCACATCCGTGAGCCATCCTGGCCTCCGTTTTTGTGGCAAGGGCGTTCGCACGACGCGAACGCTGTCTGAACCGCGGGAAGTATAGGGTTTCTCTGAAAAAACACAATGGTCTTTTGACCGCTTGGCAAGGAATGTGTGGATAACCGACTATCAACGGCTCCGGCGGCGCTCCCCTGGCGCTCCCGAACCCACGGGGTATACTTCCCCACGTTAGCTAGAAACTTAATTCCACACGCAATCTCTATGGCACGAAAAGCCAACCCCGCACTTTTGAAGCCCTTGGAGCTCGACGCTGAGCTCGAGGCGGTCGTGGGCAAGGGTCCTATGCCCCGCTCGGAAGTCGTGAAGAAGCTCTGGGAGTACATTAAGCAGCACAACCTCCAGAATCCGGCCAACAAGCGCAACATCCTCGCGGATGATAAGCTGCGCCCCCTTTTCGGAAAGAACGAGGTCACCATGTTCGAGATGACGAAGCTCGTCTCGACGCACATGAAATAGCTGCGGCTGCATGTGTGACGAGAACCGCCGCCCAGAGGGCGGCGGTTCTCGTTTGGTGGACTCGAGGGGACTTGAACCCCTGACCCCCTCCATGCCATGGAGGTGCTCTACCAGCTGAGCTACGAGCCCGTGCGCACCATTTAACCGCATTTTACGGAGGAATGCTACACGTTCACGAGGATGAGACCGGCGCAATAGATCGCCGCGACAGCAAACGCTGCGCCTCCCACGACGTCGACAAGATAGTGTTGCTTCACGAAGAGCGTCGACAGCGCAATTAGCCCGGCCGCTATCCAGATAGGAAATGCCCAGAGCGGAAACGCGAGCGCGAGAAAGTAACCGGTCGTGAGGGATATGAGCACGTGCGAGCTTGGAAACGTATGCGCGCGATCGTCATGGCGATAGAGCCAATGCACGAGCCTGCTAAAGACGTCTCGGCGGCGGATTTCCGGCTGCCGGATTCCGCCGTGTATGAAATAGCGCGTCAAAGACGCGCCAAGCACCCCGATGATGAGCGCGAGGTACAGTGGCGCCGCGTACGGCGTCCGAAGCGCGACGATGAGCGCAAAGCCAACGAACGGCATAAGCGCAAGATACGCCACGATGAATGCCGGCATGAGCGGGATGCGCGCATCAAGGGAGGTGGCGAGATAGTACTTCGCGCGACCCCGATTCAGCGGAATATACAAAGAAAAGCTTGCTAACACGAGAACGAGGAGGGCGATGAGAAGCATTCCGCGAGTCATGGCATGCGGCGATAGTACGTGTACGATATGCAGCCGAGGATGACGCAGGCGATGAATACGATGAGCAGGGCCCAGGCGACGTTCATCGCGCGCTCATGCCGCAGTCCGCGCAGGAGCGCATACCCGGTTATGAATCCGATCTGCGCAAACAGCAGGTCGGCAATGCTATTCGTAAGGAATTCAGTGGAAGAAAGCCCCGTGAATCGTTCGAATAGCTCCCACGCTATGGCGACAAGAACGCTCACGCCGAGCCCCTGCCAGAAATCGATCTCAAGCCCGAGGAGCGCGAACGCGACGAGCATGCCGGAAATCACATGCGGAATGCTCCAGAGATCCGCATATCTTCCTTCCCATATCGCACGATCACTCATGAATCTCGTGAGCCAGGTGATATTCATAGATAGGGCCGAACGCGTTTACTATATCGCAGCCAGGCACGACCTTCCGAGGCCTGAGCTGCGCGACGAAGCAAAAGGCGGCGTCGTAACGCCGCCTTTTAATGTCATGGCGCGCTAGGTAGTCAGGTGGCGAGAGCGTGCTGCTTCGCGCGTTTCCTGCTCCTTGGGGTTCTCAGAATCGCAACGGTACTACCGCTCTTCGCCGTATTCGCAGTCGCCTTGACCGGGCTCCTGCCTCGTACGAGTTTCATTTGCGCGCGTTTTTGGCGACGGCGAGCGCCTCGATGCTTCACCATGGTCTCTCTCCTCAGTAACCGGCAGTGACACTACCATGCGAGACCGCTGAATGACAAACCGAAGCGGCGCAGCCCTCTGTGGACCATATCGCGCTTAGATCGTTCGAACGATAAAGGTCCACGTCCGGATGAATTTCATCTTCTGCAAAATATGCTCGCGCCGAAACTCCTTCGGGCAGGTGCGCATTTATTGAGTTGATTATTGTCTTTTTTGCTTATCCCCGAATGCCCAGCTAGTATGATACGCATTCGAATACCCCAAAGAGAAAGGCCCCGTAGTTAACGTGGCCTTTTCTTGAGCATCAAGTCAACGGAAGCGCCTCTCCGTTTCTGCGATTGCCCTTATTTTCTCCAGCCCATACACACTCGATCTCGAAAAGCGTAGGTAAGGAAGCGGATATTCGGGAGTATCGAAGTCAACCCGTTCAATGCGATATTGAACGTTCGTGCCCAGCTCACGGATCAACTCGTCAAGCAGGTATCTTGCTGCGACGTCATCCTCCGTTTCCACCTTGTGAACGCTTAGCACTAGGTCTGTGAGAAGACTGATCGGTTGAGCAAAGGGCTGCTTGTCGACCAGGTAGTTCATGAATGCCTCCGTAGAACAAACCAAGAACACAATAGCCTGTTGAGCAACATAATGTCAATCACATACGTTAACAGTCGGTTAAGCGCGCCTATTGGATCCGATGCGGCCAGCTATGTCGAATCAGTAACTCTTAGAAAAGTGGACCCTAGGAGATTCGAACTCCTGACCTCGTCAATGCGAATGACGCGCTCTACCAACTGAGCTAAGGGCCCGTGCGCGCGATTTTAGCATATAGCCTTGCGATACGGTATAGTTCCGGGACAGCGGGCCGTAGTATACCGGTAGTACGCGTCCATGGGGTGGATGTAGACCGGGTTCGATTCCCGGCGGCCCGACACGCTTCCTCATGCGGCGAGTGCGCAACGCGCGCGCATCTGGTATTCTCTGCGTTGTGCACGAGGGCGGTTAGCTCAGTTGGTAGAGCACACCCTTCACACGGGTGGGGTCACAGGTTCGAGTCCTGTACCGCCCACCGGGCCGTGGTATAGTGGTATTACGTACGCTTCGGGTGCGTATAACCCGGGTTCGATTCCCGGCGGCCCGACAGACCTGTTTGAACAGAGGACGCCTCCCGTTACAGGAGGCGTCCTCTGTTGTCCGTTCCTGCGCGTCAAAGGCCGAGCTGTGCCAATGCTGCTTTTACCTCGTTTATCGGGAGCGCGAAGCCGACACTCTGCGCACCCTGCGCCGTCGCTACGTCCACGCCGATCGCCTGTCCCGCAAGATTCGAGAGCGGACCGCCTGAGTTTCCGGGATTTATCGCGGCATCCGTTTGAATAACGCCAGTGAGCGTTTCCTGCTGGCCGGTCACGGCATCGGACGCCGTAATCGAGCGGTTCAGTCACGAGACGACTCCCACGGAAACCGAATTATTGTATTGCCCGAGCGCGTTTCCTACCGCAAATACCGACTCCCCGAGCTTGAGGGTCGACGAATCCCCGAGCGGTACCGTTGCATACCCGGTGCCAGCGATCTTTACGATCGCAAGGTCTTCGTTCGGCGAGCGCCAGACGACCGTACCGCTCTTTTGCACGCCATCCGCAAGCAGCACGGTATACGTCGCATTTGCATCCGGGACCACATGCTTGTTGGTGACGATGTAGCCGTTGCTCGTCACAAAGAATCCGGTGCCGGCGGAAACCTGTTGCGTCGTCGTTCCTACTTGCTGGTATACCGGAACGCGGATGCCGAAACCCTGGAAGTTCGGGTCGTTCCCGAACGGATTCTCATAGGTTACCTGGAGCTTGGGTACCTCCTTACTTTCGACGATTGAGACGACCGCGGGCGTCACAGCTGCGACCGCATGTTGCAGGACATCGCTCGAAGAAGGAGTGGAGCTCAGCTGCGTTTCCCGACGCGACAGCTCCGAGATGGTTGCCTGCGTCGACGCCGCCGTCGAGCTTGCCGCGTTCGCTATCTCCGCAAGCGCTGCATTCGTTTCGGTTAGCGAGCTTCGAAGCGACGCAAGCCCCTGAGCGAGGCGGGACGTCTTATCCGCCTGCCAGGCAAGCGCGCCGGCGAGGATCACGATCGCAAGAAATGTTGCTGCTACAGCCGGTTCGGGTAACCGCTTCATGCTTATTACTACGGTAGCGTACCACGCAGCTTTCAGTTGTCTATGAACTCGACCGGAACGAGCGCGGTGGACCCAAGGAGACTCGAACTCCTGACCCCCTCATTGCAAATGAGGTGCTCTACCAGCTGAGCTATGGGCCCGCAGGCGGAATACTAGCATTCTCTACCGGTAAACTGAAGGCTCGGCGATCCGCGACGGATGTGGTGCCGCTGGTTCCAGGTCGAGCGCCAGGCGGATGAGATGCGAAAGAAAATCCGGCAACGTGATGCCGACAGCCATGAGGGCCTTCGGCATGAGCGATTCCTGCGTGAGCCCGGGCAATGTGTTGGTTTCGAGGTAGTAGATGCCGCGAGGCGTCACGATGAAGTCGGAACGCGAGTAGTGCCGCAAGCCGAGCGCGCGATGCATGACCCGTGCGGCGCGTGCAAGCTCTTCCGCCTCGACCCGCGTAAAGTTCCCGGGCACGATCTCCCGCGTTCCTCCCGAATACTTAGAGGCGTACGAGAAGAAATCTCCTCGCGGCGGGACAATCTCAATCGAGGGAAGCGCGTACAACCTCTCCCCGCGCATCTGCTCGATCACGCCGGTGGTAGCCTCCTTGCCCCGCAGGTATTCCTCGACGAGGATTCCGCGAGCGCCATCGATCTTGAGGCGTTCAAGCGCCTCACGAATGGGAGCGTACCCTCCGACGATCGAAACTCCGACCGACGATCCCCATCCGACCGGCTTTATGACGACTGGCTGGTGGAAAGAGCGCGTCACTTCGCGCGCAACCGCATCGATATCATCCTGCGATTCGATGTATCGGAATTCAGGCGTGATGAGCCCCGCCTCGCGCGCCTTCATTTTGGACATGAGCTTGTGCATCGCGAGATACGAACCGAACGAATCAGCTCCTGCGTATCGGACGCCGAATCGTTCAAGTAACCGCTGAACTTCCCCGTCCTCTCCATATTCTCCATGCAGTCCGAGGAGCACCACGTCGAGCTGGCGGAGAACCCGATCGGGCGTCGAGGGTCTTCCGCGATCGTGCCACGCGCCCTGCCGGTCGATGTAGATATCCCGCACCAGGAAACGCTCCTCTGACAGATTGCCGAGAATCGACGCGCCGGTTTTCAACGAAACTTCATGCTCCCGACTCGGACCGCCGCGCAGCACGCCGACGATGGTTTGCATAGAGAGATTGTAGCACCCCGTTACTCGCGAAACGTCTTGCCGCGCGCGCGCCTATGGCGGGACAGTGAAAAGCGGTGGGCCTCGGCGTTCGCGAGGACCGCATCGGCCTCGTCAACGCCGGCCGC
>JAJXVW010000020.1 GCA_021781935.1 bacterium | reverse complement strand
GGTGAACATCTATGGGCTGGCTCGATCTATGGCGCAAGGATCGCACGGAACCATCGCAGGCCGTCCCGGTACCCTTGTTTTTCACGAATACCCTCTCCGGCAAGAAGGAGCCCTTCGTGCCGCTAAAGCCGGGTCAGGTCCTGCTGTATTCGTGCGGGCCCACGGTCTATAGCCGCGCACACGTAGGCAATCTTCGCGCCTACGTGTTCGCCGACACGCTCGCGAGAACGCTTGAGGGCGCGGGATACCACGTCCGGCGCGTCATAAACATCACCGACGTCGGCCATCTTGTCGCTGACGGGGACGAAGGCGAGGATAAGATGACCGTAGCCGCACGCGCCGAGGGTTTGAAGCCGGAGGCGATCGCCGATCGGTACGCGAAGCAGTTTATCGAAGACCTGCGCGATCTCGACATCCATACCGAGGAGATTCTCTTTCCCCGCGCGACCGGATACATACGCGAACAGATCGCTCTCGGCGAAACGCTTGAACAGAAGGGATTCGCCTACCGCACCCCGGACGGGCTTTATTACGACACGAGCCGCTTCCCGGGATACGGTAAACTCGGGAATTTCTCCGCGGCACGATTACGAGACGGGGCGCGCGTCGCGATCGCCGATGGCAAGCGCAATCCGACGGATTTCGCGCTTTGGCGAATCGCAAAGCCTGGGGACCTTCAACAGTGGGACAGTCCTTGGGGTCGAGGTAACCCCGGTTGGCATATCGAGTGCTCGGCGATGATACGCGCGCTCCTCGGGCAGCAAATCGATATCCATACGGGCGGCGAGGACCATATCCAGATACATCACAACAACGAGATCGCGCAATCAGAAGCCGCGAGCGGACGCACCTTCGTACGCTACTGGATGCACAACGCATTTTTGACGATGAACCAGAACAAAATCTCGAAATCGCTGCAAAATGACGTCTACCTCTCCGACATTGTCGAGAAGGGGCTCCATCCGCTTTCGCTCCGTTACTTCTTCCTCCAAGCGCATTATCGGACGCCGCTCTCATTCTCATGGGACGCGCTGTCTGCAGCGGAAGGCGCGCTCGAACGCCTCTGGAGAAACGCAGAGGAGGTGGCCGTCGAGTCAGCCAAGAACGAGGCGCCCTCGGAGGCTCGCGAGCGTTTCCTGGCCGCGATGCGCGACGATCTCTCGACGCCCCAGGCGCTCGGCATACTCTGGGACGCGCTACGCAGCGAAGAATACGCGCCTGAGGAGAAGTGGGGGCTTCTCATGGACGCGGAGAAGCACCTCGGGCTCCGCCTGCTTGCACCCCCGGTCGCGGCTTCCCTTCCCGCTTCGGAGCTGCCGGCGCCCGTCCGTGAGGCTCTCGAACGCCGGGAAGCAGCCCGGACGGCAAGGGATTTCCGCACCGCTGACGCTTTGCGCGAGCAAATCGAAAACCGTGGATATCGTGTGGAAGACAGCCCTTCCGGACCGGTATTGACCAAGAAGCCTTAATGCTAAGATGAGCGGGATGGCCGGTGTCGACCGTATCCCCCCCCAGTCGCTCGAATCAGAGCGAGCGCTCCTAGGCGCCCTTTTGCTTAAACCGGACGCAATTCACGACGTGTCCGATACGATCAAGCATGATTCGTTTTATGCGGAGAAGCATCGTCTTATCTTCGCTGCCATGCGGGAGCTCGCTGACCGCGGAGAGCCCATCGATCAGCTTTCGCTTTCCGAGCGTCTGAAAACCCAGGGGCTGCTTGAGCGCGCTGGCAGCCGAAGCTACCTCGCCGAGCTCGCGGCTGCGGCGCCCGCTCCGGGGAATTACGCCCATTACGCCGACCTCGTGGCTCGAAAGGCGGTCCTCCGCGCGCTTATCGATGCCGCATACGGCATCACGGAAAGCGCGTATGACGAGGCGCGCGATACGATGGAAGTGCTCGACACCGCGGAGAAATCCGTCTACGCGATTGGCGACGCGTCGGCCTCCCATGCATTCACCGCAATCGGCGACAAAGTGCACGAAGCGTGGGATCGCATCGAAGCGCTCTCCAAGCGGGAGGACGGCATCCGCGGCGTGCCGACCGGGTTCTCGGAGCTTGATGCTTTGCTCTCCGGTTTCCATCCGTCCGATCTTGTCATTCTCGCGGCGCGCCCATCGGTCGGCAAAACTTCATTCGCTCTTGACATCGCGCGCAACGCTGCCGTCCGCCACAACGTCCCGGTCGGAATCTTTTCGCTCGAAATGAGCTCCGAGCAGATTATCGACCGCATGCTCGCGGCAGAATCTTTCGTGAACTCGTGGAAATTGCGGACAGGACAGGTGCATAGCGAAGAAGATTTCTCACGGATCCGTGACGCGCTCGAAAGCCTTTCCCGTGCGCCCATCTTCATCGACGATACGCCGGGGAACAACATTCTCGCGATGCGAGCGGTCGCGCGGCGGCTAAAGCGTGAGCGCGGTATCGGCCTTCTCATCGTCGATTATCTCCAGCTCATGAGCCCCACGAACACCAAGACTTCGGATTCGATGGTTCAACAGGTTACTGAAATATCCCGTTCGCTCAAAGGTCTTGCCCGGGAACTCGAGGTGCCGGTCGTCGCTCTTTCGCAGCTCTCGCGCGCGGTCGAGCAGCGCGGCGGCAAGCCGCGGCTCTCTGATCTGCGGGATTCGGGCTCGATCGAGCAGGATGCCGACGTCGTCATGTTCATCCATCGAGAGGACAAGGCGAACCGGGAGACGGAACGCACCGGCATCGCCGAGATATTGATTGAGAAGCATCGCAACGGTCCGACCGGAAAGATTGATTTGTACTTCGACGAGAAGCGTACCAGTTTCCAGTCGATGGATACGGCGGGTTACGGAGAGCTCGGCGATGCTTTCGCGAGTTCCGACGCATACGGAGCATGACGCAACGAGCCATAGGCTGGGTCGGTTGGTATGGCGTCATCGCGACGATCGTTGCGTATGCGCTCGTCTCTGCCCTCATACTGCCGGCGACGAGTCTCCTGTATCAGGGACTGAACTTCACGGGCGCGCTCGGCGTCACGATCGAAACATGGGTTCGACGCGATTATCAACCGTTCTGGCTGAACCTCGTGTGGGCGTTGATTGCGTTCGTCGCTATCGTGAACATCCTTCTTCATTTGCCGTAGCATGGACCGGATCGACGAGCTTGCTTCCGTGTTCGCGCGCTTCCCGGGCATCGGTCCTCGCCAGGGGAAGCGGTTCGTGTATCACTTGCTCGCTGCGCAGCCCGCTGAGCGCGCGTCGCTCGCCGCACTTATCGTTGATCTCGGTAAGGATGTCCGGCAATGCCCGGAGTGCCTACGTTTCTTCAACGGTTCGAATGCGCCCATTTGCAACTACTGTGCGGATCCGCGGCGCGAGGACGCGCTTCTCATGGTCGTCGAGAAGGACCAGGACCTCGCGTCCGTAGAACGCGCCGGCACCTATAAAGGTCGGTATTTCGTGCTCGGCGGCGTACTTACGCTCTCGGGCAAGGGCGCCATCCGAGAACGCGAGCTCGTGCATGCGGTTGAACGTCGGCTCCAGTCCGGACTTTCCGAGATCGTACTCGCGCTCTCCGCGACTTCCGAGGGCGAGCATACGGCGGATCGCGTGCGCGAGCTTCTCTCCCCTCTTCGCGATCGCGTGCGCATAACGGCGCTCGGACGCGGGCTCGCGACCGGAAGCGAACTCGAATATTCGGACGCCGAAACGGTACGCGCGGCGCTCTCGAACCGGCATGACGCATAGACGTTCAGATGAGCGTCTCGCGCATTTCAACTGCAGCGCGTGCAGCGGTTGGTGGTCGATAGGCGATCCTCCCGAACGACGCGAATGGTTCTGCCCCTGGTGCGGCGTGTTCGGGACGGCAACACGCCCGCCGGCTTCCAAATGCGTTGCTATTAGTTATCCCCCAGGTCAGATACGCGGGGATTATCCAAAGTACCACGGGGATTAAAAGGATCAGGGCGCAATCCCCAAAGTCGAGTCCGCCCGCCTTAATGTTTATCATAACGCACTCCGCCACGGCACTCACGGCGGCAATTATGCCGAATGATGCGCCGATTATGCGTCCCACACGCTCTCGACTTGGGCGGTAATTCTGTGCGTAGATAATTCCACCTATTATCGAGGAAAAGAAGACGACGAGGAACGCAACGTCTAACCTTTGCATGACACTCTCCAACCCCTGAGCCCGAGGTGCGGCTTGCATTCTGTGGTGTATAATACACGAAAAGGCTGCTTTGTCAAGCAACCTTTTTGCTAAAATATCGCCTTAGCCTACGAACGTAAGGGCCTTGCCTTTGGCGCTTGCGCGTCCCGTGCGGCCAATACGATGGACGTAGTCCTCGTAGGTGCCCGGCAGATCATAGTTAATGACGTGCGATACCTCCGGGATGTCGAGTCCGCGGGCCGCGACGTCCGTCGCAACGAGCACGTTCACCTTGCCACGCTTGAATGCTTCGAGCGCGCGGAGCCGTGCGTTATGGCTCTTGTCCCCATGGATCGAATCCGCGAAGATCCGCTTCCGGGAGAGCATCTTTGCGAGACGCTCCGCGCCGTGCTTCGTACGCACGAAGATGAGCGTGCGCGTGAATTCACGATCTTCAAGAAGCGCGCAAAGCTGCTCGAACTTATCGCCGCCGATGCGTACCACGTCCTGGTCGACATTCGCGGAGGTATCCCGCTTTTTTACCGATATGACCACCGGGTTCCTGAGGAAATCCCCGATGAGCGCCTCGATATCCTTCCCCATCGTCGCGCTGAAGAAAAGCGTGTGACGCTCAGCGCGCATTTTCCCGAGAATGAACCGCATGTCGTCGATGAAACCCATGTCGAGCATGCGGTCAGCCTCGTCAAGCACGACGGTACCGAAGCGGGATAGATCGAGGCTCTTTCGCTCCATGAGGTCTTTGAGCCGCCCGGGAGTCCCGATCACAAATGACGGGTCCCACTTGAGCTGCTTTATCTGCGGCATGATATTCGCGCCGCCTACCGCGACCATGCCGCGGAAACCGAGGCCCCTGGCGAAGCTCGCGAGCTCCGTTTCGATCTGCACGGCAAGTTCCCGTGTGGGTGCCATGATAAGCACGCGCTCCTCAGGAAAAAGCATGACCTTCTGTATGAGCGGAAGAAGGAACGCGGCGGTCTTGCCGCTGCCGGTCTCTGCGAGACCGACCACGTCCTTCCCGGCAAGAATCTCCGGAATGACTTGATCCTGAATGGGGGTCGGAAGGTCGTACCCTTTACGCTCGATATTTTCCTTCAGCTTCGGGAGAAACGGGAGTTCGCCGAAACGATGTTTCGGATTATAGGGGGCATCGGCTTCCTCGATCGTCGGGGCGCGATTTATGAATTTCTGAATTTCTGTCTCCGTCTCGCCGAATGAGCGAAACCCTCCGCGAGCACGGCGCGGGGCGGAAAAGCTCCCTCCGCGGCGGCCGTTGCCACCGCGATCATCGAAGCGTCGCCCGCTCCTTCCTGGGCTACGGCGATCCCCGCGTCCGCCGCGCGCGGGAATCGCATACGCCTTAAAATCCTCCGGGTTCAAGTCCTCGGAACGACGACGCGCTTTATGCTGGCCTGAACCTGAATTCGAATCTGAGGAACCCTGGTGATTCCATCTGCCTATTTGCATTGAGTGGTGTAACTAGTAGTGCCATTCCGGACTGACGTCCAGAACAGCTACGACGCACGATCCGCGTCGTTGATTAAGAGATGCTGTCGATTTTGACTTTCAAAACCGGCTGCTTGTGGCCACGGCGCTTGAAGTAGCGGCTCTTCGGCTTGTACTTCACGACTTCGAGCTTCTTCGCACGAGATACGGACTCGATGGTGCCCTTGACCTCCGCGCCTTTGATCGTAGGCGCGCCAATGGTCGTGTCCGAGCCGTTGTCGACAAGGAGAACCTCGTTGAAGATAACGGCGTCGCCCTTCTTGTGCTCACCGGCGAGCTTCTCGATAGTCACCACATCGCCCTTAGAGACGACGTACTGCTTGCCCCCGGTCTTTATTACGGCCACTTCCATAGTGCGGAAAATATAGCATTCGGGCCCCTAAAACACAAGGCCACGCGTTTAAATGCTAGCCATTGGGCGGGCAATGATGCGCAGGTGCGCCGGAGCGCATCCACGCTACTCGTTATCAAGCGAAGGCCTGTCGAGGAGCTCGGGTTCGGTGCCGTTCTTCTCCCCCGCTATGCGGTAGATGTCCTTATCTATCTTGCCGAGCTCCTTGTAGGCGCTGTTGTAGTGGGACACGCTGGTGCCAAGGGAGGCACCGAGCTTCTTAAAGAACTCTTCATACTTGCCCATGTGCTTACCGAGTTCCCCTACTCGCTTCTGGATATCTTCGGCGCGCTTCTCGATTTCCATCGCCTTTAGTCCCTGCATGACCGTCTGGAGGTACGCGAGGAATGAGGTCGGCGAGACGATGATGACCTTATACTTCCCGGCCGCTCGTTGAATGAGGTTTTCATCTTCTCCGCCGCCGACCTGATTCGTGAGCAGGTCGTAGTAGATGGCCTCGCTCGGAATGAACATGAACGCGAAATCCATGGTCTTCTCTTCCGGACGGATGTATTTAGCGGTCTCCTGTATGCGGAGCTTGAGGTCGTTTACGAAGGCCTTCTCGAGCGCTGGTTTCTCGCTCTCCGGCGCGTTCACGAGGCGATTGTAGTTCTCCAAGGAGAACTTCGAGTCGATTGGCACTACTTTATCGTTCACGAATACGGCCGCATCCACGATTTCTCCGTTCTCAAACGGATACTGAATCTGATACATGCCGGGCGGGAGCACGTTCTTCAATACCGTCTCGAGATAGTACTCGCCGAGGACGCCGCGCTGCTTCGGATTCTTGAGGATGTCCTGGAGCCCCTTAAGCTGCTCTGCAAAGCTCTGCGTCTGCCGGCCGATTTCCTTCACGCTCGTCACCTCTTCGGTGATTTCCTTAATGAGCCGCGTGGATTCAGAAAACTGTCGATGCGCATGCTCCTGCATCGCTTTCGAGCTCTCGGCAACGCGCGCATCCAAGGTCTTTGAGAGGTCCTGGAGCTGCTGCTGTAGCATGACGAGGCCGTCCGAGGATGTTGTCTGCGTCTCCGCGTCCGCATTGTTCTTCTTCAGCCACCCGAAGATGAACGAGAGGCTTATGAGCTGTACGACGACGAGCGCGATAATGCTGAGCGCGATTGAGAGCGGATCCATAGGCTAGTGGTAGTCGTTACGCTGATCGTTCGTCGGGTCGCTTATGCGGAAGCGCCGCACCTTCGCGACCGTCTCCTCCGCGGTCGTGGTCCCATTCAAATAATCTGTCTCGATATCCTTCAGGATATTCAGCTCCGAGGTCCCCGCTCCAGTCTGCATGATCTCAGACTGAGCGCTCCTGATCTCATTGAGGACCTTCTCCTGGGTCCATGCCGGCTTCTCTGGCCCTGATTCCATGCTCATGCCCTATAGTATAATCCGGCCATGACCATCCACGAAACCCTGAAGAAGGCTATCCCGGACGCCATGCGCGCCAAAGACGAAGTGCGGCTTCGCACGCTCCGCTCCGTGGTGACTGCGATGACGAACGAAGCCGTCGTGAAGAAGCTCGGTCCCACCGGCCTTCTCTCCGACGAGGATGCTGCCGCCGTATTGAAGCGTGCCGCGAATCAGCGCAAGGACTCCATCGAGCAATTCACGAATGGCGGCCGACCGGAACTTGCGGAACCAGAAAAGCTGGAGCTTGCCATCATCGAGGCGTATCTCCCGGAAACCATGACCCGCGAGCAGATCGAACCGATTGCAAAGGCGAATATGGCGGAACTCGGCGCGAACTCGAAGGCCGATGCGGGCCGTCTCATGGGCGCGGTGATGAAGGAGCTCAAAGGACAAGCGGATGGCGGTGATGTCAAAGCCGTAGTCGATTCGCTACTCGCCTAAGCGTATGACGTTCGAGGCCGGACGATTCGGAGCCGCGCCAAAGACGGAAATGACGCGCGCGGAACGCGACGCGCGCATCGAACTCCTCTTTAGGAGCTATAGCGTGAATGGTCCGAGTCGCGAGCATCCGATTCTCTCGCGAGAGCTCTTGGATACCATGGCAGATCGGGCTGAAGAGAGCATGCGCGCGGGTCTCGCCCCGCACGCGGCGATCACTGACGCGATCCGAAGCGCGTCTATGATCGCACCGAAGCATGCGCAGTACGAGGCATTTTTCTGCAAACTCTACGGCTGTGAAGACGATCTTCCGCATGACGCCCGCTTTGAAGCGTTGCGGCACGATCTCATTCAGGAGCGCTCGCGCGCCGTACGTCCCGCGCGAGCCGCCCGGAATCAAATCCAT
>JAJXVW010000019.1 GCA_021781935.1 bacterium | reverse complement strand
GCTCGGCGATCTCTCGGAGAACGCGGAGTATCAGGAAGCGCGCGATCTCCAGGCGGCTACCGAGGAGCGTATCAAGAAGCTCGAAGAACTCGTGAAGCACGCGAAGATCACGACCGAGAACAAGAAGAAGAACGAGGTAGGGTTCGGTTCGAAGGTGACGATCCGTAAGGATGGCAGCTCTGACGCGCACGAGTATACGATTGTCGGCAGCGAAGAGGCCGACATGCGCGTGAAGAAGCTCTCGCACGTGTCGCCTTTGGGCGCCGCGCTCATGGGCAAGAAGAAAGGCGATTCGTTCACCTTCGAGACACCGGCGGGGAAGCAGACCTATACCGTCGAGAAGGTCGCGTAGCATTCACTCGCCCGGCACTGCGGCTATACCCTCTCAAGGGTGTGCTAGGATGCGCTCATGTTCTGGGCTGATCGAATCGCAAACGAAATACGGGATTCGCGGAAACCGAAGAACGGCGTCCGCTTCGTCATACGCGACGAGAAGACGCTTTCGGGGCGCGTGCACGTGGGTTCGATGCGCGGCGTCGCCATCCATGGGCTCATCTCAGAAGCGCTTTCTGCGCAGGGTATCGAGAATGAATTCCTGTACGAGCTTAACGATTTCGATCCGTTTGACGCGATTCCGAACTATCTCGACGCATCACGCTATGACGCGTACCTCGGCTTACCGCTCTATAAGGTGCCGAGCCCGGAACCGGGGTCTGAAAACTACGCGGAATATTTTGGAAAGGAATTCGTAGGCGTCCACGAGCGTACCGGTTTTCATCCGGCGTACTATCGCACGACCGAATTGTATGGATCCGGCGCTATGGATCCGTACATCCGCATCGCGCTCGAGCGAGCCGCCGATGTACGCCGGATCCTGAAGGAGGTATCAGGGTCCGAGAAGGATGAGACATGGCTCCCGGTCTCCGTAGTGTGCGAGGCGTGCGGAAAAATTATGACGACGCGCGCCTATGATTTCGACGGCGAAACCGTCGGGTACCGCTGCGACAGCAATCCGGATAGCGCAAAAAGCTGCGGACACGAAGGCCGCATCCCGCCGTGGAAAGGAACGGCGAAGCTTTTCTGGAAGGTTGATTGGGCGGCGAAATGGGCAGCGAAGGGCGTAGATATCGAGGGCGGCGGCAAGGACCATTCTACCAAAGGCGGTTCGCGCGATGTCGCCGCACATATCGCGGCAGAACTCTTCGACTGCCCGAATCCGTTTGACGTTCCCTACGAATTCTTTCTCGTGGGCGGCAAGAAGATGTCTTCTTCGAGAGGACGCGGTTCGAGCGCGAAAGACATGTCAGAACTCTTCCCGCCCGAGGTATTCCGCCTCGCGCTTATCGGCAAGGATATAAATCAGCAGGCGGACGTCGATCCGGAAGGCGAGAGCGTGCCGCGGCTCTATGATTGGTATGACGAGCTCGCCGATGGCGTGCGCGCGGGGAAGGAGGACGATTACGCAAAGCTCTTCGCGTATTGCCAGCTGCCGGATACGCGCGCCGGCTTCTCAATCCCGTGGCAGATGCGTTTTCGCGAAGTTGCGTTCGCCGTGCAGATGCCGCATCTCAATCTCGAACAGGAAGCAGAATTTGCAAAGGGTGATTCGCTTACCGATGAAGAACGCACCGCGCTTGCGGTACGCAGGAAATACGCGAAGTATTGGATAGAAACGTATGCGCCCGAGCAGTTCGTGTACCAGCTTCGGGAGACTATGCCGACGAACGCGCTCACGGACGAGCAGAAGCGCGCGCTCGGCGCGCTCGGAGATTTCATGCGCGAGGGTCAGAAGGACGGCGACGCGGTCCATGCCCGTCTCCATGCATTGAAGGAAGAAGTGCCGATCGCGCCGAAAGACCTCTTTCAGGCGATCTACCTCGTATTCCTCGGCCGCACTTCAGGCCCGAAGGCCGGCTGGTTCCTCGCGGGACTTCCGTACGACTTTGTCGTCTCCCGACTCTCGGAAGCTGCGAAATGAGCGCAATAGAACAATAGAAAAGGACGGCTCGCGAGCCGTCCTTTTTGAGTGGTTCGTAACGATGATTCGCTCAATAGAATCCCGCGCGCGAGGCATGCGCTTCGCCGCTCAGTGCCATGGTCGGCTGGATTCGGCTGCCGAGTTTCAGTAGCAGGAGCTCATCAACGCCCTTCACCGATTGGCGGAAACGATTGAACACCAGCGTATCCGTAAGCTGCAGAGGGTCGCGGTGCCGCAGCACGATGAGCCGTTCGTGTCTGAGGAGCGCCGGCGGCATGAGCTTGCGATTCCGGAGTTTCTCGATGAGGCTCGTCGAGGTGCTCAGGAAATTGCCCCGAAACGGCACCTGGATGGGCAATGCTTTGGCAATGGTGAAGAAGACGAATTCATGCGGTTCAGGCTCGTCGGCCGCACCGATGAGCGTTCGAACGAGGCGATCGAGAACCGATTGGGCATAGTTCATGGCCTTGTACGCGAGAATGTCATTGCTCCACGCCGCATAGGCGGGCAGGTGATCGGACATGCGTATTCTCCTTGCGTTGAATCGAAAAGAGCAAAAGGAACAAGATGAAGCGAGCCTCCGGCCGGATGGTCGGAGGCTCGCTTCAGGTTTCTTCCTTCCTATTTCCCCGGAGAAAGCTCAAGCGAGACCCCGACCGCCGTATAGGCGAGGAGTGCGGCGGTAAGGAGCCAGAAATAGCTGTTCGCAAGAGCCTGCATGTATACGGCTCACCATACGCCAGGTACGTGTCGGCGTCAAAATGCCGTTCACGCGTACTGTGGATAACTAAGCGAGGCGAGTGGGAAGAAGTGTCATATACTTCTATACCAGTGGGATGAAGTGGGAAGTCGGGTAGCCCGCCCGATTCCCGTTGCGCCTCACGTCCATTCCATGTTCATCGGCGAATACCTACACACGCTCGACCCGAAAAATCGGCTATCGCTTCCGGCGAAGTTTCGCAAAGAACTCGGGAAGTCGGTCGTGCTTACCCGGGGTCTCGACCGCTGCTTGTATGTGTATCCGAAGAAGGATTGGACCGAGGAGGCAAGACGCCATGCGGCGCATGCGAGCGGTACGAAAGCAGGACGCGGTCTCGCGCGCCTTTTTCTTGCGGGCGCGATGGAAGCTGAAGTCGACAGCGCAGGGCGTATCCTCGTGCCGGATCATCTGAAGAGCTTTGCGGGCCTCAAAGCGAAAGCCGTCGTTGCCGGCGTTGCGCAGCGTCTCGAGATCTGGGACGAAGCCGCCTGGCAGAAGTACACCCAGGCGATCGAACGCGATGCTGACTCCTATGCGGAATCCCTCGGAAATTAGTATGGAAGCGAAACACGAGAGCGTGCTCATGGACGAAGTGCTCGCCGCGCTCGATGTCGAAGCCTCGGACGTCGTGGTTGACGGGACGATCGGCGGCGCGGGCCATTTCCGACGGCTCCTTTCCACGCTCGGACCCGACGGCGTCATCGTCGGCATTGACGCGGACGCCGAAGCGGTTGAGCGAGGACGGGAGGCGTACGCGGAAGACCGGCGCGTCGATCGCCCAACGGCGCATCTCGTGAATGATAATTTCCGCAATCTCGCGCACATACTCGACCGGCTCGGACTTGGCGCGGTCGATGCGGTGCTACTCGATCTCGGATGGAGCGGCTACCAGGTCGCCGCGCCGCGCGGGTTCTCGTTCCAGCGGGATGAGCCGCTCCTCATGACGTACGGCTCGCAGGGCGAGACCGCGGCGGACATCGTCAATAGTACCGATGAAGCCGTTCTCGCGGATCTCATCTATACGTATGGAGAGGAGCGATTCTCGCGGGGTATCGCACGCGCGATCGTTGACGCGCGCAGGAGGGGACGGATCCTCACGACCGGAGCGCTCGTCGACGCGGTCATGACAGGCACGCCGCGCTGGTATCACGAACGGAAAGTGCATCCCGCCACGAAAACGTTCCAGGCGCTTCGCATCGCGGTCAACGACGAACTCGGCGCGTTACGCGAAGGAATGGAAGCGGCGCTCAAATCGCTCACTCCCGGCGGCAAGCTCGCCGTCATCACGTTCCATTCGATCGAGGATCGCGTGGTGAAAAACGTGCTGCGCGATGCGGCCTATGCGGGCCTCGGCTCGCTTTCGCCGAAGAAGCCCATCCTCCCGTCGCGAGCCGAGATTCTTGCGAACCGACGCGCACGGAGCGCGAAATTGCGCGTGTTCGAGCGCTGCCGCGCAAGCGCCTGCGCGCCTAAGGAAATGACCACACACTATGCCTACGTTTGATGTGGTACGAATAGCATCGCCGGTCCCGCACCGAGCGCCAATCCGAGCAGCAAGGACTCGGTACCGTACGCAATATCTGCGTGCCCGCCTCCACGCCTTGCGCGGGTATCTGCGTTCGCTCTGGTTTCGTCTGCGGTCGATTTCTCCCGTCAAGGCGGCAACGGTTCTCGTCGCAACGCTCGCTATCGGATACATAGGGCTTATTGCCGTCGTCATGAGCTACGCGGCGAGCACGATCGCTTCAGCCCAGAATGTTCGTAACGATGAAGCGCAGGTGGCGCAGCTCGAGGCGAACTATCTCGCGCAGATCGCGGCCATCACGGGCACGGATTACACGGCGCTCGGCTACGAAAAGCCGTCGGTCATCGCCTATGTCCCCTCAGCGCGCGCCACAGCGCTCCGATAGTGTGCAAGAATACGGGGCATGCGCGCGCAGTTCCGATTCCGCATTCGGATAATCCTGGGAGTCATTCTCGTCGTCGCATCTCTCGTGCTCTTGCGGTTGTATTTCGTACAGATCGTGTACGGCGCCGATTACTCGGCAAAAGCTGATGCCCAATTCACGTCCGGAGACACCGGACTCTTCGATCGGGGGTCGATATATTTCACGCGGAAGGACGGCACGCTCATAAGCGCGGCAACGCTCGCGACCGGATTCCTCGTCGCCCTTAACCCGCAGACGCTGACGGATCCGCAGGCGGCATATCAGGCGATCTACCAGGTGGCTTCATCGACGATGCCCGCGCATGACGTATTCATGGCCGACGCGGCGAAGACGCAGGAAGTGTACATCGAGGTAGCGCATCACCTATCGGAGACGCAGGGGACGCAGCTTGCGCAGGAGAACATACCCGGGGTCGAGGTGCTGCGCGAGCGCTGGCGGTACTATCCGGGCGGCGATCTCGCCGCTCATTCGATCGGTGTGGTTGGTTTCGGGGCAGGGAACACTCTTACGGGCCAGACCGGGCTCGAGGCGCAATACAATCAGACCCTCGAGCGAAGCGGGAACGGCCTCTACAAGAATTTTTTCGCTCAGATCTTCTCGAATCTGGGAAATCTGCTCGTCAATGCACGCAGTGCGCGAGAAGGCGATGTCATCACGACGATTGAACCGGAGGTCGAGACGCGGCTCGTCGCCGACATTGCGGCCGCGAACGCCCAATACACGAGCAACACGACCGGCGGCATTATCATGGATCCGAAAACCGGAGCAATCATCGCGCTCGGATCATACCCGACATTCAACCCGAATGACCTTACGCAAACGGACTCATCACAGCTCGCGAATCCGCTCGTGGAGCACGTCTATGAATTCGGCTCGATCATGAAGCCCATCACGATGGCGAGCGCGCTCACCGCCGGTGCGGTCCAACCAGACACCACCTATAACGATACCGGGTGCATCCACGTCGATGGCGCGCGCATCTGCAATTGGAACTATCATGCCTACGGGGTGATTCCGATGCTCGACATCATAAAATATTCGCTCAACGTCGGCGCTTCTTTTGTCGCCGAACAGCTTGGACAGACGCGAATGCGCGAGTATTTCACGAAGGTCTTCGGGAGCAAGACGGGTATCGACCTCCCGAACGAGAGCGGCGCGCTCATTGGTAATCTTTTCAAGCCGCAACAGATCTATTACGACACGGCTTCCTTCGGGGAAGGCATCGCGGTTACCCCCATGCAAATGATTCGGGCTCTCGGCGCGGTCGCAAACGGAGGGACGATGGTGACGCCGCACCTGGTACGTGCCATCCAGCTCGATAACGGCATAACGCGAACGCTCGATTGGAGCAAGACGGTGTCGGTATTCAGTCCTGCCGCCGCGCGCGAGACGACGGTCATGATGGATGCGCTCTGGGATGACGAACTTGCGGGAGGAAAGGTTCGTATCCCGACCATGAGCGTCGCGGCGAAGACCGGCACGGCCCAGCTCCCGACGCCCACGGGTACGTATTACAACAACCGGTTCCTTGATTCGGAGGTAGCCTTTTTCCCGTCGTTCGATCCGCGGTTCATCATCCTGCTCTATACCGTTGACCCGAAGCACACCATATATGCGGCGGATTCGCTCACGCCCGCCCTGAACGACCTTGTCCATTTCCTGATTGACTATTACGCTATACCCCCTGACCGCGGTTTCGCGACCAGCACCCCCGCACCATGACGAAACGCCTGCTCAAAGCAATGGCCGCCGCATTCCTCGCGTTCTTCGCGCGCGCCGTCGTTCGCCGCTATAAACCGCGCATCGTCATGGTAACGGGATCCGTGGGGAAGACGACGACGAAGGATGCGGTAGCTGCGGCTCTCTCCGGCGGATACTACGTGCGCAAGAGTGAAAAGAATTTCAATACGGAGTTCGGCGTTCCCTACACGATATTCGGCATCACGAAGGATCCGTTCCGCAATCCGCTCGCGTGGCTCACGGTAGTAAAGAGTGCTCTCGCGCTTACCGTGCTTCCTAATCACTATCCAAACATGCTCGTGCTCGAGGTCGGTGCCGAACAGCCCGGCGATCTGGAGAAGATACTGCGCATCGCGAAGCCTGACGCGGTCGTTGTCACGCGATTGCCGGAGATTCCGGTGCACGTGGAGGCGTACGAATCGCCTGAGGCCGTGCGGGAGGAGGAATTCGTCCCTGCCTATGCGCTCGCACCCGGCGCGCCGCTCATACTTTCAAGCGAAGACGCATATGCGCGCGAAATGAGTAAGCGTACGGCGGCGAGATGCTTGACCTATGGGGAGGATGAACACGCGAACGTACGCATTTCCGATATAGGATTTCATGTGACGGAGAGCCGGATCGACGGGATGGCGGCCTGCATCACCTACGAAGGGAAGGAGAGCGCGCTTACGGTGCGAGGGTCGGTAGGACGTACGCAGGTGCTCCCTGCGGCGGCAGCCGTTGCCACCGCTGCTGTTTTTGGAATGACGGTCGAAGAGGCGCTCGATGCGCTTGCTTGATTCGAGCCGCCGCCGGGGCGCGGCAGGATCCTCGCGGGCATACGCGGCTCGACCATCATCGACGACACCTATAATTCTTCGCCGGCGGCGGTAGAGGCCGCGCTCGAGACGCTCGCGCGTTATCCGGGGGCAAACCGTCGCGTAGCGGTTCTCGGCGACATGCTCGAGCTCGGTCGCTACTCGGTCACCGAACACGAGCGCATCGGCGCGATTGCCGCGCAGCAGGCCGACATTGTCGTTTCCGTAGGAATACGCGCGCGTGCGTTCACCGCGCAGCAGCCAGCGCTTCTCAAAGAGAGGAAAGCGCTGTCGTACGATAGTTCCGAAGCGGCTGCCGCTGAGCTTCCGGAGCGCATCAAGGCGGGGGATGTTGTGCTCGTCAAGGGGTCGCAATCAGTACGTATGGAACGGGTCGTGGCAGCGCTTCTCGCAAGTCCGGGAGACCAACCGCGTCTGGTGCGGCAAGAGCTGCAGTGGATGCGTCGGCCATAGTTCAGTCGCTTTTTCTTTCTCCGCTTTTCTGGTATAAGAGAACGCACCGGCCCTATCGTCTAGAGGCTAGGACGCATCCCTCTCACGGATGAAACCGGGGTTCGATTCCCCGTAGGGTCACACGGCAAGTTTTGTGTCGTAATACGAGTCTAAACCTGGTGCGTGACCCGACGGCGAGTCGGGTCGGTGCGCTAAGCGCGCACTAGAGTGTCAGGCGGTCGCTCGCGCCCTGGCTACGAACCGGGCCACTAAACGGCACGCCATAGAGAATCCGATTCACGAGTCCATCGAACTGGTCGATGTTCTTCTCGACGGCGGTAACCAGTCCGTAGAGGTCGTCGAGACAGACCTGCAGGTTCTCCTCAATCTCCTTGCGGTGGACATCGTCGGTGAGGCGGATAAGTCCGAGCGCTTTGTTGTTGTGCATAGGCGGAATGCTATGGGTTTGTAATGATCGGCCGACCGCTAGCTATCATCGACGGTCGCAAACAATCGCGCTAGGCGGCACTTTTTGACGCTAGGTCATACTCCTTCGCTTAGATAAGCTAGGCAGTGATATGATCGACGCTACGCAACTTGGGACCACACCCGCATGTCCGACGAACAACAGAAAATCGAACTCGCGACGCTTGCACCGGAGCACTGGTTCAACGATCGCTCGAAGAGCAGCATATGGCTTGCCGCATACCGCATCTTGCATGCGACCAAGGACCACTTTACCGGTGGTGTCTTCTTCTTTGATCTCGATAACGTTCGCGGCATGCCGCTGCTTGGCAGT
>JAJXVW010000018.1 GCA_021781935.1 bacterium | reverse complement strand
TTGAGACTCTCGAAGGCGAAGCAGAACGGCAATTTCGGCGCCGAAGGGAGGCTGCGCCGAGATTTTAAATGAGTGAAGCGATTATTAAAATCCGAGTGTGGTTTCGAAGAAAGCCACTGCCGGAATTTGCGAACCGAGAGTGAGCGCGCCGAAACGAACGCGGCGGCCAATGGCCGCCGCGCTTTGTGGGAATCGAGCGCGCTTATCGGCGCTTCGTCTCCTCTTCTTTCTTGAACGGCATTCCGAGGTGGCTGAAGAAGGCTTCCGCTTCCGCTCGATCCTTACAGTTGGTCACGATCGTGATCGCAAGTCCGAACACATCCTTCACATCCTCATCGGAGGTCTCCGGGAAAATGGTGTGCTCCTTTATGCCGATAGTGAGATTTCCCATCCCGTCGACCGCCTTCCTTGAAAGGCCGCGGAAATCGCGAGTGCGCGGGAGGGCAACGTGGATCAGCTTATCGAGGAAGTCATACATGCGTGCGCCGCGGAGCGATACCTGGAGGCCCACCGTGTCGCCCTCGCGGACCTTGAACGAGGCGATCGACATGCGCGCGGCGCGCGGTACCGCCTTCTGGCCCGTTATCTTCGCGAGGCGATTCTCGATGAGCTCGATGGTCTTCGCATCGCGCTTCTTCCCAACGCCGGTGGAGACGACGACCTTCTCAATGCGCGGTGCCTGCATCGCGCTCGTGAAGCCGAAACGTTCCGAGAGAGCATCGTAGGCGGTCTGCTGCTTTTCTTTGGTGATAGTCATACGAAAACGGTTACGCCTTGGCGACATTGCTCGCATCGATAGGCATCGGGCGCTCGACGACGCGGCCGACCTCTCCGTAGCGTCCTTTATGGCTGCGCTTCGCGAGGGCGACGCCTTCGATGACGACCTTGCCCTCCTTCGGCAGCGCGCGGAGGATTACCCCCGTCTTACCCTTATCCTTGCCGGTGAGTACCTTTACCTTGTCTCCTTTCTTTACGTGCATACGCGATTTCATTAGACGACTTCGGGAGCGATTGAAGAAATCGCCGCCCAGCCGCGCTCGGAAAGCTCGCGCGGTACCGGGCCGAACACGCGATTGCCCTTCGGTCCCATCTCCTTGCCCTGCTTCTCGATAAGCACGACCGCGTTCTCATCGAAACGGATGTAGGAACCGTCCTTGCGGCGGAACGGCTGCGCCTGGCGCACGACTACCGCTTTCACGACATCCTTCTTCTTCACCGGCTTGCGCGGTTCAGCCGTTTGAACCGATACGATGACCGTATCGCCGATGCGCGCGTAGCGGCGCTTGCTGCCGCCGAGCACCTTGAAGATGCGCGCAATCTTTGCGCCTGAATTGTCTGCGACGGTAACGATGGACTGGGGCTGCAACATACGCCTATTTCTTAATCGCGAAACGCTTCATCTTCGAGATGGGTTTCACTCCGATGATGGTTACGACCTCGCCTACCTCGACGGTATTGCCGGGATCATGCACGAGGTACTTCTTCGAGAGCGTGCGGTACTTCTTATATTTCGGATGCTTCACGTAACGGTCCACGCGCACCGTGGCGGTGTCCTTCATAGCCGTCTTCACGACGGTGCCGGTGAACTCTTGGGGGCGGGAGGTCTTGGTTTCCATGGTGATGTTATTTGGCGAGCTCGCGTTTGCGCTTTTCGGTGAGGACGCGAGCGATCATCGTGCGGAGCTTGCGCGCCCCGTTCGGATCTTTCGGGCGGGCGCCGGCTGCGGCGAAACGTTCCGTTCGAATCGCGGCACGCGTATCGCTCAAAAGCTTCGCAAGCTCCTGATCGGTCTTCTTCGTCATGTCCTCTTTCTTTGCCATAGGTATGCGATTAACGGGCAACGACGACCGTCTTCATGGGGAGCTTCATCCCCGCGCCGCGCAACGCGGCGCGGGCGACGTCTTCGGGCATGCCGTCGAGCTCGAAGAGTATCCGCCCCGGACGGACCTCAAATACGTAGTGCTTCGGATCGCCCTTACCGCTACCCATGCCCACTTCCGCCGGCTTCCCCGTTATGGGACGGTCCGGGAAAACGCGGATCCAGAGCTTGCCGGTTTTCGCAGTGGAGCGAGTGAGCACCTTACGCGCCGCTTCAATCTGGTTAGACGTGAGGCGGGACGCGGAGGTCGCTTTAAGCGCGAACGAGCCGAACGCGATATTCGTGCCGCGCGTGTCAGGGCGCGCAAGGCGCTGTTCGCTCTTGCGTCCTGTCTGCCACTTGCGATGCTTTACCTTTTTCGGAAACAGCATAGGCGTGTCGTTATCCGCGCACCGGCGCCTGATCCGGAAGCCGAGCCGGACCCCTCTTATCCTGGTAGATATTGCCGCGGTAGATCCATACCTTGATGCCGATCACGCCGTACGGGAGATACGCTTCTTCGTGCGCGAAGTCGATATCAGCGCGGAAGGTCTGGAGCGGGATGCGCCCCTTCTTAATCTCTTCCTTGCGGCTCATCTCTGCGCCGCCCAAGCGGCCCGAGATGGTGACGCGTACGCCCTCGACCTCGCGGGCGGCGATGACCTTCTCGACCGTCTGCTTAAGCACGCGGCGAAACGGCATGCGCTTCTCGAGTCCTTCAGCGACCATGTAGGCGACGACGGCCGCGTCGGTCTCCGGCTGGCGCACTTCGACGATATCGAGCTTGAGAGAGCGGCGATCGTTCGGCGCGACCCTCTTCACGAGCTTCCCGAGCTCCGTGCGGAGCTTCGTGGCATTCTCGCCGGAGCGGCCGATAACGAGGCCAGGGCGCGCGGTCGAGACGGTGATGCGCAGCTCGGTGTTCGTGCGCTCGATCTCGACATTGCTCGTGTGCGTGCCGCGGAGGCGCTTCTTGAGGAATGCGCGAACCGCCTCGTCGGTCTTGAGGTTCTCGCGGAAGCTCTTTTTATCGGCAGCGAACCACCGGCTCTTCCAGTCGCGGATGATGCCGAGACGGTGCGCGTAGGGATGTACGGTGTGGGTCATGGTGAATCTATGGAAATTAGCCGAGCTCGACCTTTATGCGGCTCTTGCGACGGCGGATCATGCTCGCCCGGCCGAACGCGCGCGGCATGTAGCGCGCGATGTACCCGCCGTTCTCGACGATGACGTTCTTGACGACAAGCGTCTCCGGATCCGCGCCTTCGAGCTTCGCGCTCGCTGCCGCGCTCTCGATGAGCTTCTTCACCGGAAGCGCAGCGCGCTTCGGAAGGAACGTGAGCGCCTCAAGCGCCGCCGGCACCTTCTTGCCCTTCACAAGGTTCGCCACGAGGCGGACCTTGCGTTCAGACTGATTGTGGCTCTCAAGCTTCGCGGTAGCCATGGCGATTACTTAGCTTTCGCGGCCTTGGCGGCGGCGACTTCCGATTCCTGGCGCTTCTGCTCAAGCTCCTTCTGCATCTTGCCGCCATGACGGACGAATTTCTTCGTCGGGGAGAACTCGCCGAGGCGATGGCCCACCATCTCTTCGACCACGAGCACGTCCGTATGCTGTCGTCCGTTATGAACGCCGAACGTGAAGCCGATCATCTCGGGGCTTATCTGACTGCGGCGAGCCCACGTCTTAATGACCCCCGCCTCGGAGGGTTTCTTCCCTTCGACCTTCTTGAGGAGCTTTACGTCCACAAAGGGTCCTTTCTTGAGTGAGCGCGCCATGATTAAGCAATGAAAAGCCCGCGAAGCGGGATAGCCCAAAGATACAGGAAGGACGAGAAAACGTCAAACCGGCGGCGGCATCGGAAGGCGGTTTGCTAGAATGAACGGCATGAAACGGAACTCCTGGCTCACCCTCCTCGCGCTCGTCGTGGTCCTCGGCGGACTCATGTGGTACGTAAGCGGCGCCTCGGGCGGCGGCGCGTCCGGAAGCGTCTCAACCACGACCGTTTCGAGTATCCCGGTCACGGGTCCCTACGTCGAGCATGGCCAGTACTACGACATCGCGGCCAATTATCCGACCACGACGCCCATGCGGGGGAACGCGGGCCAGGCGGCGCTCGAGCGGATACGCTCGTTCATACAAAATCAGATAGCGCAGTTCAAAGCCCAGGGCAACTTCGCGAATCTCACTCCGCAGGACATCAAGATGATGGGATACGCGTCCGGAAAGAAAGAGTCTCTCGATATCGCATACCTCATCTCCACTTCTCCTGCCGGCACGCCGCGAACCGTCTCTTACATCTTCACAATCTACGAAGACACCCTCGGCGCACACGGAAACACGTTCTTCCGCACCTTCACGTTCGACCTGAAGACGGGACAGGAGCTATCGATCGGCGATCTCTTCGCTCCGGGACAGCCCTACCTCGCAACGCTCTCTTCCCTGACTCGAACGAACCTTACCCAAAATCTCGGGCCGAATACCAACCCACAGATGCTCGATAGCGGCACGGCGCCGGACGAGAAGAACTTCCAGAATTTCTTCCTCGATAACGGCACGCTCGCCATCCTCTTCGCTCCCTACGATGTCGCACCCTATGCGGCGGGGCCGCAGACGGTCCGCATCCCCTTCTCTGACCTTGCCGGCCTGCTCCAGCCGCAGTACCGCTAACCGAAAACAGAATTCCCTATGCGCACACTGCGGCGCGAGGAACGGATAGAAAGAAAAGGCCGCCCCAGAAGAGGCGGCCTTTTCTTTCCGCACCGGCGGAATTATCCCTTCTTGCGCTTGCCGACCTTGCGGCGGGAAACGATGAAGACATTCGAGTATTTCTTCGGCGTGCGGGTTTTCTGGCCTTTGCCCACCGGCTTGCCCCAAAGGGTCTTCGCGCGACGGAGTCCGCGGCCCTGCTTCCCTTCGCCGCCGCCGTACGGATGATCCACCGGGTTCATGACGGAGCCGCGCACGGTCGGGCGGATACCCTTCCATCGGGAGCGTCCTGCTTTCCCGAGCACGACAAGGTTGTGCTCCTCGTTCCCGACGGAACCGACGGACGCCCAGGCGAGATCCGAGATGCGTCGTACTTCCGTCGAGGGCAGCTTAAGCTGCGCATAGCCTCCGTCGTGGGCGATGATTTCGGCGTAATTGCCGGCGCTGCGCGCAATGCGCGCGCCTGCCTGCGGGCGGATCTCTATGTTGTAAACGAAGGTCCCTACCGGCATCTTGCCGAGCGGAAGACGATTGCCGCGGACGACCTTTGCGTTCTCGCTCACGATGAATTCGTCCCCGACCGAGGCCTCCTTGGGGACCGTGACGTATCGGCGCTCGCCGTCGGCATACAGCGCAACGCCTACGAACGCGCTGCGGTACGGATCGTACTCGATGGTCGAGAGCTTCGCGGGGATGTCTTTCTTGTCGAAATTGAAGTCGACGTCGCGGAAACGGCGCTTGTGGCCCCCGCCCTGGTGCCGCGTCGTGATGCGGCCGAAGTCGTTGCGGCCAGCCTGGCGCTTCTTGCTCGCGAGCAGCTGCTTGCGGGGCTTGTCGCCCGAGAGGAGCTCCCGGTAGGGAAGCGTGGTCATCGTGCGGCGGCTCTTGGTTACAGGTCGGTACTTTTTCATACGTTAATGCTTACGAGCTTACGCGAACTGGATGGTATCGCCCGCGTTCAGATAGACGTACGCCTTATGCCGAGCGGCGCGCACGCCGAACCCACGGCGCGTGCGGAGCGGCTTGCGCTTCCCCGGCACATGCACGAGACGCACTTTCTTCGGGTCTACCTGGTAAATCGCCTTTATCGCACCCGCCACCTCCGCGCGGGTAGCCGCTTTCGGCACTTCGAATACATACACGCCCTTCTCGGTCGAGAGGAGCGCCTTCTCGGAGAGCCATGGCGCGCGAATGATGTCGTGCTCCTTGCCGTCCGAAAGTTTTGCCTGCCTTGCGCGCGTGACGCGTCGAGTACCGGTCTTCTTCTCGCCCGCCTTCTTGTTTGATCCGAAAATAGCCATGATTATTTCTTAGCGCGCGCCGAGAGCGCCTTGAGGGAAGCCTCGGGGTTCTCGATAATGAGGTACTTGTGGGCCATGACATCGACCGGGTTCAGGTTACGCACCTCCTCGGTCATAAGGTTTCCGAGGTTGCGGAAGCTCTTGATGGCATTCGTTTCGTAGGACGAGAGCGCCACGAGCGCGGCATTCTTCTTGTTGGTCGCAAGCCTCCCGGCGGAAGCTCCCTTCGCGAGCGCCGCGACGAACTGCTTCGCATCGCCGGTTTTCGGCGCGCTAAACGAGAGCGCGTCGACAAAGATGACCTCGCCATCCGCTGCCTTTTTCGAGAGGACAGACGCGAGTGCGGCAACGCGCATCTTCTTATTGATCTTCTCGCGGTAATCGCGCTCATTGCGCGGGCCGAAGGTCACGCCGCCGTGGCGCCATATCGGCGAACGGGACGAACCGTGACGCGCCTGGCCGGTACCCTTCTGCTTCCACGGCTTCTTGCCGCCGCCCGACACTTCAGACCGATCCTTCGTGTGCGCGCGATTCTGGCGCTTATTCGCCTGCATGCCGGTCACGACCTGGTGCACGAGGTCTGAACGCCAAGGCGCGCCGAAGAGCTCCGCGGGCAGCGCGATCTTCGACACCTCCTTTCCCTCCATTGAGTAGACGGGCGCTTCAAGCGCCGGCGCCTTCGTTACCTTCTTGGTTTCCGCTTTGATAGCCATGGTAGTTTCGTTATGCGGCGATTACCTCAAGGATCGTTCCTCGATTGCCCGGCACCGCGCCGCTGACGATGATCTCGCCGCTCGCTGCATCCACGGCAAGAATCTTCAAGTTCGTCACCGTGACGCGATCGGCACCCATGCGGCCGGCCATGCGGATTCCTTTGGCAACGCGGCCGCCCGCACGACCGCCCGAGCCGCCGATCGAACCCGGTTCACGTTCGGAGTGCTTCTGACCATGCGTGCGTCGACCGCCATGGAACCCGTGGCGCTTGACCACGCCCGCGAAGCCCTTGCCTTTGGTGAGGCCTGCGACGGAAACCGTATCGCCCACGACAAAGACGGACGCGTCGACGGTGGAACCCACCTCGACCGCATCCGCATCCCTGAACTCGCGAAGCGCCTCGTAGCCCTTGCCCTTCGTGTGGCCGAGGACCGCCTTCGAGACGTTTTTCTCCTTCCTGCGGCCGAAGCCGACCTGAACCGCGCGGTAGCGGTCCTTGCCATCTGCGCTCTTCACCTGAGTGACCGTCACGCCATCCGTCTTGAGGATGGTGCCGGCCTTCGCCGTGCCGTCCGCGCCGAATACGCGCGTCATGCCTGCTTTCTTCGCGAGAATGAATTTCATAAGGTTTGGTATGCAAATCGCGCCCGAGCCAATCCGCTGAGCGCGTTTTGGCTAGTGGTCCCGCCTGGGGGACATAGCGACCACCGTACCTTACACGAGCGGCGCCGAAGATGCAACAAGACCGCAGATGAGGCATCTGCGGTCTTGCGTACCGACCCCTAGACAAGCGGGGTCGACACGAGGTGGGCGTATTTGTTTTGTGCGATGTACCGGGCCAGCAGCGCACGAGCCCGTTCGCGCTTATCCTTCTCTCGAATCGCTTCGACCGAGAGCAGGCAGGCGATTGCCTCGCTCCACTCCCCTTCGTTTAACGAAGCGACCGCGAAAACGGCCGTGAACCCGCCGATTCCGGCACCGAGATAGCACCCGGGAAGCCGCCCACGAGAGAGCGGAACGAAGAGCGGATCGATCGTCGGCAAAGGAAGCTCCCGCACCTGATGCGCATGCGAACGCGCCTCGTGTGACAGGTACCCGCCGCAGCGAAGCCCGAATTCCGCGACCTTGAGCTCGATCCCGGTCTGGTTCTTCTGCCCGGCGATTGCGACCGCCATCGCGTTACGACGGCCATAACGGCCATAGGCTCGCTCCGCGAGCGGCATGACGTTCACGAGCGGCAAACAAAGATCCTGCATGTATGGTTCTCCAGATGTCCGGATATATTATGACATATAACTCATCCGGAAGCAAAATATGAAAAGCCCCGGCGAGCCGAAGCTGCCGGGACCTGTCCCGAGGACAAGAAATCGCGGCCCCGCGCCGCGAAACGTCTGCCCTCTGTATCCGGGCTATCCGAGAGCTTCTCGAGTGGGCCTGGGGCGTCAGCCTGGGAATACTCCCGCTCGTCAGAATCCGGATCATGCGCCCTCGTGTCTGATTCTAAACCGCCGCGCCGATGCCGTGAAGTGGAAAACGGAAAACCGTCTGACGCTTAGTGCAAGCGTCAGACGGTTTAGCTCTAAATGCCTCGCCTTCGCCACACCACCACTGCTGTTTTGAGCAGAATGTACAGATCGAAAAACAAGCACGATTTTTTATATAGAATGCGTCCAATCGGAAAACGTTCTCCAGGCCGTGTGCGACGAACCACATCCTCCCTTTGATCTGCGCAAGACCGGTCAGGCCGGGCCGCACGCTCAGCCGGTACGAATAGTACGGACTTCCCGCATGTGCAGACATCGAGAGACGCGTGAGCGGCCTCGGACCGACGAGGCTCATATCGCCTCGCAGTACGTTATAGAGCTGCGGTAGTTCGTCGAGATGCGTGCTTCTCAGAAAACTGCCGACCGAGGTTACCCAAGCATCACCCGGGAGCACGGGCCGCGTTGAGTGCTCGCTCCCCGGCAGAAGGGTCCGGAACTTAAACAAACGAAATTCCTTACCGCCCTTTCCGACACGCTGTTGCGAGAAGAATGCGGGACCGCGCGTTGAAACGCGAATCGCAAGAATAATGCACACCCAA
>JAJXVW010000017.1:1903-9124 GCA_021781935.1 bacterium | reverse complement strand
TTCGGAAGGCCATTGGCGCGACGCGCGCGGACATCAATCGTCAATTTCTTGCGGAAGCCATCGCGCTCACGTTCGTCGGCGGCAGCATCGGTGTCGGCCTCGGATGGGCTGCGGCATACCTCGTGAGCGCGGCCGGAATCGTATCGGCGCAGGTGACCTGGCGATCGGTATTGCTCGCCTTCGGGGTGTCCGCGGCCATCGGGATCGCTTTCGGCTGGTATCCCGCCCGCCGCGCGTCGACCCTCAACCCGATAGACGCGCTGCGCTATGAATAACCATTCACCTCACACTATGAAATCAAACGCCAAGACGTTCGGGGCGTTCGCCATCGTTTTGCTCGCAGGTTCCGGGATAGGATACCTCCTCCCGCATGGGAACGTGCGCGGCGCTTCTTCCGGCGTCGCGGCAGCGGCGCGGGGAACCTATACGCCGCACGGGAACCAGATTGCGGGAGGGGTCCTCACTGGTTCGATCGCAAAGACGGGTAACGGGAGCCTCACCCTCAACACCCGGGATGGATCGTCGCGTCTCATATTGCTCACGCCTGATACCGTAATCCTGAAGAGCGTCCAGGGAACGACGACTGATCTCACGCAAGGCGCGGACGCCCTTATAACCGGTTCGGCAAATAGCGACGGAAGCATATCCGCCCAAACCATTGATGTGAGGCCTGCCGGGTCCGCGCCGCGGGCGCCGGGCACGAACGCGCCCATGATTCCAGTGCCGAGACCGCAATAGCACGGCACCGAAATCCAGCCGGTTGCATGCGAGCCGCCGGATTTTTTGGTATGCTCGCCTTCATGAAACGCGTTTTCGCCGTCATAATAGTCGTGTTGCTGGGTATCGGGATGATCGCAACCCTCATCCCCGCGGCTTTCGCGACGCACTAGATTTCCACAGGAACTCATACGGGGGTTGCGTTCAGACGGTATTTCTGTCATATTGAGGACACTCGCAGAGTATTCGAACTTTGGCCGCTCCAGCTTCCAAGTGCGTAGTCTTAGCGAGGTTACTCGGTTCACAACCAACATCCACATGGATAATTCAGTCCAGGGGAACAAGCTCTACGTGGGCGGTATCCCTTACCGCTCGACGGAAGATGATCTTAAGAAGGCCTTTTCCGAGGCCGGCTCGGTCGTTTCCGCGAGCATTATCAGCGATCGTATGACCGGCCGCTCGCGCGGTTTCGGATTCGTCGAGATGTCCTCCCCGGAGGAAGCTCAGGCGGCGGTCGATCGCTGGGACGGCAAGGATTTCGACGGGCGCACGCTCTCGGTTTCCTTCGCTCGCCCGCAGGGCGATCGTCCGCCACGCCGCGAAGGCGGCTTCGGCGGCGGTGATCGCGGCGGCTTCGGCCGCGGCGGCTACTAATCGCCCCCTCGCTCAGATAGACAAGCCCGCGCATCCGCGCGGGCTTGTCGCATATTGGGAAGCGTTCCTCGGCGCGCCCGGGGACATTCGGCGAACCCTCTGGGACGCTAACGCGGGAGCGGAATCGATTCGCACTCACGCTTCTTCCCTTCCGCCGACCAGCCGACATAGTTGGCCGTGATTTGGAGTATCGAAGCGACGGACGCAAGTGCGAGGACGAGGATGGCGTACCAGCTCGCCACCGGCCACATGAAATAGCAGAACACGACCAAAAGCGAGAACCAGAGACCGGTACACCAAGGGCAATTGATAAGCGTCCCGAGAGCTCCGCGGAAGGTCCGCGGATCCGCGCCGGCGAACCAGTTTCTAATGAACGCCGTGATAGCGTCGTACGTGAAAAGACGAACGAGCCGCTGTATCGCGAGAGCCATCAGGATGAAATCGCGTGCGGGCACGAATCCAGATAGGGGTCCGGTAGCGGAGAGCCAGAGATATCCTACCACCGCGAGGGCGGCAAAGAAGAGCGAGAGCGCCGTATGCCAGAAGTGGAAACGCATAGGCGAATCTTAGCACGCGTGCTACCGTGCATGCCCATGAACCTCTCGCGTAACGAACGCTGGGTACTCGAAGAAAAGTACGGAGGGAAGCCGGCTCCGGGTTTCGAAGAAGATCGACGCCGGCTGGCCGCCGGCGAGCCGGCTGCCTACGTAATCGGCCATGTCCCTTTTCTCGGTCTTACCATCGCGCTCGCCTCACGCCCCCTCATTCCGCGCCCCGAAACCGAGTGGTGGACGAACGAACTCCTCGAGGCGGTATCGAAAGATGTCCCGCTCGTCTTTCTGGATCTCTGTGCAGGGAGCGGCGCAATCGGGTGCGCGGCGCTTGCGCGCTTGCCGAAGGCGCAGGTCTACTTCGGCGAAATCGATCGCACGCACGAGGCGGTCATTCGTCAAAACATCCGCCGCAACGGCCTCGACGAGACCCGCGCGCACGTGGGCATCGGCAACCTTTTCGAGCCCTTCGGGAATATCCGGTTCGACGTCGTCGCGGCGAATCCGCCGTACGTCCCGCAAAATCGCGCACTCGACCGGAGCGTCATGAACTTCGAGCCGCACGCGGCGCTGTTTTCCGGGCCGGACGGCCTCGCACTTCTGCGCGAGATCGCTCGCGAACTCCCGCGGCATCTCGCACCGCACGCACAGGCATGGATCGAGTGCGATAGCGCCCATGCGCGCGAGGCTCGTGAGCTTTTTGAGATGTCCGGCGTGAACGCCACGATATCCCCCGACCAGCACGGTGCGCCCCGCATCCTGATGGTACGCTGAAGTGAACGATGATGCAGCCACTGAGGCCCGTTTCCTCGCCCGCCGCAGTCCTCTCGCAGCTTCCCATCGGGACGATCCCGATCGGGCTTGCGCTCCAGTATCTTCTCTATGCAGTATTCGCGTTTTGGGCCGTATACTCCATCGTAATCGTCTATCATTGGCTCAAGTATTCGCACGATTCGCGCATCGCCTTCCCCGCGATAGCTCTCCACCTCTTCCTGTCCGTCGCGCTTATGGCATGGGCGCTTTCCGGCACCCTGCTCGTATGATCGCCCTTGCCGTATGAAAGAATTCGAGCTGGAACCCGGAGAACAGGTCGTTGCGGAGGCGCGCAAGCACTGGATTCTCTTCGCGGCGACGCTGCTCCCCTACGCCATCCTGCTCGTTATCCCGTTCGCGATTCCTGGACTGCTGCGGCTTTCCCCGATCCTTGCTCCGTACGCGAGCTACCTCGATATCCGAGAGCCGTTCGTGCGGCTTTCGCTTGGCATCTGGCTCCTCACGGTCTGGACGGGCGCATTCAGCGCATTCACCCGCTACTATCTGAATCTCTGGGTATTGACCGACCGGCGCATCGTCGAGATCAAGCAGCGCAGCTATTTCAACCGCAGGGTATCTTCGCTTCTGTTAAACCGCGTCCAGGACGTAACCTCGGAGGTCGCCGGTGTCCTCTCGTCTCTGCTTGATATCGGAACGATCCATGTGCAGACGGCCGGAGAGGAGGAGGAATTCCTCATGGCTGGAATGCCGCGCCCCATGCACATGCGCGACCTCATCCTTAAGTACGTATCCGAGAAAGCGGGTCCGAATACCTCCCTGTAGCTCCCGAGTGATCGCAGAGCCTGGATCCCGATCCATCGGCACCCGTGATAAAATCGCATCATGATCCCGATACCAGTCTCGGCAGTGGGACCGTGCGGCACTATTTCGGAGCGTAAGCTACCGGCATCGCGCGCGAGCGCCGTGCGTCACGTTCGTTGTAACGCTAGACCATGACCCGGCCGACTTCGAACGGCGAGACCGCAAAACTGTCGACGGAGCCGTATAAAGGCGTTCGTGATTTCTACCCCGACGACTGGGCGAAGATGGAAGCCATGTTCGATCGCCTGCGCGAAACGCTCACGCTTGCCGGCTTCGAGGAGTACCAGGCCTCCCCGCTCGAGCGCGCCGAACTCTACGAGGCGAAGACGTCCGAAGAGATCGTGAGCGAGCAGACCTATACGTTCACCGACCGCGGGGACCGTCGCGTTACCCTGCGGCCGGAGATGACGCCGACCCTCGCGCGCATGGTAGCCGGCCGTCGTCGCGAGCTCGCGTTCCCGCTGCGCTGGTTCTCGATCGGAGACCGGTTCCGATACGAACGGCCGCAGCGAGGGCGCCTCCGCGATTTTTACCAATGCGATATCGATATCCTCGGCCTCCCCGAAGGCGAGGCCGATGTCGAAGCGCTCGTGCTCGCCGCACGGCTTATTCGGGACTTCGGCGCTACGGAACAGGACTTCGTGATCCGCGTAAGCGCGCGCCCGCTCTTGAATGCGGCTTGCGTCGCCGCCGGCCTGACCGAAGACGGCGTGCGATCATACCTGCGACTTCTCGACAAGAAGGACAAGATGACGACGGAAGCGTTCAGTGCCGCGCGCACTGCGATTACCGCCCAGGACCCCCTCTCGTTCATCGAGGACGCGGGACGCGACCCCGTCGTCGCCGCAGAAAAGAAGAAGCTCCTCGACCGCCTCGAAACCGTCATGGGACGCGGCGTCGCGAATGTCGTCTTCGACCCGTCCATAACGCGCGGGTTCGATTACTACACCGGCATGGTCTTCGAGCTGTACGACACGAATTTGGAAAACCCGCGGGCGCTGTTCGGGGGCGGCCGCTACGACCGGCTCGTATCGCTCTTCGGCGGCGATCCCGTCCCCGCCATCGGATTTGCGCTCGGCGACGTCACACTCGCGGATTTCATCGAGTCGCATTCGCTTCCGCTCGATACGGGTGCGCGCCGGCCGCAGATCTACCTCGGCACGCCGCGTCCGGAAGATATTCCTGCGGCGCAGGCGTTTGCGGTACGCCTGCGCGAGCGCGGCGTCCGCGTCTTCGTAAATCTCACCGCGCGGTCGCTCGGGGACCAGATTCGAGATGCGGCAAAGCGCGGAATACCCTTTTTTGCGGCCTACGGCGCGGACGAGATTGCGAATAACGTCCTGCGCGTAAAAACGCTCTCGACGGGCGGAGAGACCGGGCTCGCGATCGACGCTCTTCCTAATTTCGTGCGGTGATGCGGTATCTCGTCTTCGATATCGAGAGCATCTCGAAAACCGGGGTCATCGCGCGCGGTCGCATCGATCTTGACGATCAGGAGCTGACGCTCCTTGCGCTCTATGATTCGAGCGACGGAGCATATAAGTCCTACACGCGAGAGGAACTTCCTGCACTTTGGCCGGTGCTCGAATCGACGGATCTCCTTATCGGATACAATTCCGACAGCTTCGATATCCCGCTTTTAAATCGCTACTACCCCGGTGATCTCGCCCGCATCCGATCGCTCGACCTCATGAAAGAGGTGTACGGCGCCTTGGGAAGACGCCTGCGCCTGCAATCTCTCGCGGAGGCAACCCTCGGTAAGGGTAAATCCGGCGACGGTTTGAAGGCGCAGGAATGGTGGGCCGCAGGCGAGATAGAAAAAGTCCGCGCCTACTGCATTCAGGACGTACGCGTCACGAAGGAGCTCTTCGATTACGCGCGAGAGCACGGCGCTCTCAAATACAAGGATCTTCGCGAGAAGCGCGAGGTGCGCCTCGATACCGCTGGCTGGCTTCTCGAACCGCCGGCCGGGACAGCGTCCTTGACGCACGCGCTCCCGCTCTAAGAGAGCCCGTACGCCAAAACGCGTCCGGCGAGGTATCCTATCCGTATGAAGCCTTCGACGACGATTCCTCTCGCGATAGTGCTCGGCGGCATGATCGTCGCCGCTGCCGTCTATGTATCCGTACATCGTCCTGAGCGGTCGACGAGCTCCGGCCAGGGAAACCCCGCGGACGTACGGCCCGTCGGTCCGAACGACCATATTCTCGGGAATCCGGCCGCCCCGGTGCAAATCGTGGAATATGCCGACTTCGACTGCGCTTATTGCAAAAGTTTCTCTACGACGCTGCATTCCGTGATCGCGAGCGAAGGCACCAACGGAAGCATAAACTGGGTGTTCCGCGAATTTCCGCTCACGGAAATTCACCCGACCGCTCTGGAGGACGCGCAGGCTGCCGAATGCGCTGCCGCAGTGGGCGGTAATGATGCCTTTTGGAAATTTGCCGACCTGCTCTTCGCGAATCAGCCTGCCGATCCGCAGAATTACGGCGCGTACGCGGCGCAAGCGGGCATTGAAAGCGACGCGTTCGCGACCTGCCTCGCGAACGCGTCCTCGACCGTATCGGCTCGAATCATGGCCGATCGCGCGAATGCGCTTGCCGCAGGAGCCCGAGGAACCCCGTACTCGCTCATTCTCGTACGGGGGCAATCGCCAATCGTTATGGACGGCGCATACTCGTACGCCGCCGTCGAACAGCTCGTGAATCAGGCCCTGCGCTCCGCCGGAGATTGACCGAGAAGCGTGAGGACCGCGTCGTAGTCCAAAGGATCTCCCCGGTGCCATGCGCCGCTTCTCATCTCGCGTACCGCGGCATCGAACGCGGCGAGAGCGGCCGCCCGACCGGACGGCGCGAGAGAGACATCGACGCGCTTCAACCCCTCTTCGGATACGCCGAGCAAAAGCGCGCTCGCGGGCAAAATATCATTGGCTCCGAGCATCTCCGCATACCACGCGATTTGCCGCGCATAGTCATCGTTCTTCGCGCTCACCTGGCTTCCCGTCTTGAAGTCCGCGACGACGATGCCGTCATCGGTCTTAAAAACGGCATCTATCTTGCCGCCCAAGGTAACCGTCGCGCCATCCACTTCGCGCGACATCGAGAATCCTTTCTCGACATGGAGCGGCTCACCGAGCGAAGGCAGTTCATCGCGCACCGAATCGAGAGCCTTCCGCGCTTCGGCGCGGAGCTTGTCGAACGTCGCGCCGCGCGGCAGGAGCGAACGCGCGAATGAACGTTCGAGCTCGGCGTGCGCCTCTTCGGGCGTCGCACCGCTCAGGATCGACGCGAGCGCGGCGTGCACGGCCGACCCGTAGACGAGCGCGGGGACCGGCGGCTCCTGGATGCGCAGCACGCGCCTCGCGAAGAAAGTCGGCGGCGATGCGATGAACTCGTTCACCGCAGACGGCGAGAGCCCTTCGGTCTCGAGGTATTTGCGTACGAGTTCGCGCACTTTCTCCGGCGCGTCCACGCGTGCGTGAAGGAGCGGCAGCGCTTCGCTCTCGATGTTTGTCTCCGGGAGACCGGGCGGCACGAGCGCGGTGAGACTGCGCTCACGGCCGCTTGCGCTCTCTTTGGCGTACGAGAGATAGGCATGGTCCTTCGCGCGGGTGAGTGCCACATAGAAGAGCCGGCGCGCATCGTCGAGAGACTGTTTGTGCTCG
>JAJXVW010000017.1:0-1893 GCA_021781935.1 bacterium | reverse complement strand
CCGGTGCGGCCTTCTTTCTCCCATGACTGCTCCGTCGCATCCGGAATGATGACCTCCGAGAATTCCATGCCCTTCGACTTGTGCGCCGTGATAACCGTGACAAATCCCGTACGCTCGGTGACCGAGACTTTCACCGGCGACAAGCCTTCCGCTTGCGCCAAGAGGAGCGCCTCGACCGCCTCCTTGAGCGGCGCGCCGCGCATGAAAAGCGACGCTTCCTCGAGATGCTGCATGAGCTTTCTCACGAGCGCTATGTCGTCGAGATGCTCGGCATGCGAGAGCAGGTATTCGCGGGCTCCGCTCTCAGAAAAGAGGTGCGAGAAGCCCTCGGCGGGCAGCATCGTGAGACTCGATTCAATCCAGGCAGCGAACGCCTCCGCGATATCGGGATAAGCCGCTTCCAGGCGCCCCCGGAGCTCCCGATCGCTCGTCGTGCGCAGGAAGACGGCGCGCTCCTCGACGGGCACCCGCCACCACGGCGCGAGCAGCGCTTCGCGCAAGCTCCCGAGGCGCGTCGGATCGCTGACGTAGGCAAGCATGGAGAAGAGCGCCCGCATGACGGGCGTTCCGGTAAGCGAGAGGTCGCCGGACCGAAGCGTCGGTACGCCCTTCCCCATGAGCACGTTCGCGAAAAGATCCGCGGTGTCGTTCGTGCGAGCGATGACCGCTATCTCATGCGCGGGCACGCCCGCCGCGATACGCGATTCAATGAGCGACGCGACTTTTGATCGTTCATCAAGCGGGTCTTCCGCTGCAAGGATGGTAACGGCTTCCTTCCCCGCCCCGCGCGCTGCAGTGAGTTCTATGTGGTCCCCCGTCTCGTCGATGATCTCATGCGCGGTATCGAGAATGCTCTGATACGAACGGAACGACGAGCGCAGCGTTATCACGGTCGTACGCGGAAATAGCGCCGTGAAGCTCGAGAAACCGGCGAGGTCGGCGCCCTGGAATCGATAGATTGCCTGCTTCGCATCGCCGACGACGAAAAGATTCGGAAAATCATCGATCGCGAAGAGCTCGAGAAGCTTGTGCTGCAAAGCGTTCGCATCCTGGTGCTCGTCCGCAAGGACGTATTGGTAGCGCTCTTGGAGATCTGCCCTCAATTCCTCGTTCGCCTCGATGGTCCGGATAGTGCCCGACAAAAGATCGGCGAAATCCTCGAGCCCATGCTCATTCTTGAGTTCGCGATACGCCTCGAGCACGCGCGCCGCCTCTTCAACTTTCACGAAGCGCTTTACCTTTTCAAGCCCCGCTTTCGTGAGCTGGCCGGCTTTTGTTCCGCGGATATAGGTGAGCGATGCGTCCGAGGCGAGCGACGCGGCCGCTTTTTTCCCCCACGCGCGATAATCGTCGAGCGAGATATTTTCGCGCACGAGGTTCTCATAAAGCGAGGAGAGGTCGCGCACGTACGTGTACGGCGATTTTGCCGGGCGAAGCGCATCGAGGTCGGCGCAATCAAGCGCCGCGCGCATGAGGAGGATCTGCTCGACGTCGCCCATGAGCCGGCGCTCGCCGCGGTCACTAAAGGCGTCCGGGTAATCGGCGCGGACGAGTTCGGCGAAACCATGAAAGGTCGTAACGGTCACCTTCCGCGCGGCGAGCTCGCCCACGACCCCGGCAAGCCGGCGACGCATGGTGCGAGCCGCCGAGTCGGTGAACGTGAGCGCGAGGATAGCGTCCGGTTTCGCCTGCGTCTCCTTCAAGATATTCGCAATGCGCAGCGTGAGCACGTGCGTCTTCCCGGTGCCCGGTCCCGCGATCACCATCACCGGCCCTTCGACCGTGTCAACCGCCCGCTTCTGCTCAGGGTTGAGCTTCGCATAGGCTTCGTCGAATGCGGTGGTCGTCGACATGCGCGTATGGTATCAGAAACCGCAGCGATACTTGCTTTTT
>JAJXVW010000016.1 GCA_021781935.1 bacterium | reverse complement strand
TAAACAGCTCCTCATGACGGCGGGGTTCGAGCGCTACTTCCAGCTCGCGCGGGCCGTGCGCGATGAGGACCTTCGTGCGGACCGCGGTTTCGAGCATACGCAGCTCGACCTCGAGATGTCCTTCGTCTCACAAGAAGACGTCATGCAGACCGTGGAGTCCATGATCACAGCCGTCGTCGAAGCCATGGGACATACGCTCAAGGCGAAGCCGTTCCCGCGCATCACGTACGCGGAAGCCATGAAGCAATACGGCGCAGACAAATTCGACATGCGCACGGAAGAGGAGAAGGCTGCGGGAGTGCTCGCATACGCCTGGGTCATCGACTTCCCTATGTTCGAGAAGGACGACGAGGGCAAGTGGACTTTCACGCATAACCCATTCTCGATGCCGAAGCCTGAGCATCTCGAATCGCTCATGAAGGGCGAGAACATCGAGAACATCCTCGCCGCGCAATATGACCTCGTCTGCAACGGATTCGAGACTGGCGGCGGCTCGATCCGCGCGCACAGGCCGGAAATACTCGAGGCAACCTACCGCGTCATGGGCCATGACCGGAGAGAGGTGGAGGAACGCATCGGCCACATGCTGAAAGCGTTCCGTTTCGGGACGCCGCCTCACGGCGGGATCGCGCTCGGCATCGAACGCAACATCATGAACCTGACCGGCGAGACGTACCTACGCGAGGTTCAAGCATTTCCCATGACTCGGAGCGGACAGACGGCGGTCATGAAGGCGCCGAAACCGCTCACGGATGCGCAGCTAGCGGAACTCGGCCTCATGGTCGACCCGCAGGACGACGCATGAAGCTCACGTTCACACCGAAGCCAGTAGCGGATGCGCCGAAGGGATACGTCCGTGTCCGTGTCACGGAACAGAAGCCTGGCACAACGCGTTTCGTCGAGACGGACGGCATCCGTTGGCTCGAGATTGGTGTCGGACTGTGGAAAGAAGTCACGCGCCGGAAGTTCCAGCTCGTGCCGCGGCGCATCATGCGTGCGGCCATGCAGCACGAGATAGGGAAGATTGCGCTCGAGCTCTCGCGCTCGCCATTCCCAGAGATGCACGACGTGCCGCTACCGGAACTCGGCTCCCTTATCGCTGAAAACCTCGCGCTTGCCGCATACGAGTTTCGCGATTTCAAGACGAAGCCGAAGGAGGGCTGGAAGGATATCGAGGAGGTGCTCGTCTGCGGAGATACGCCTAAGGACATGCAGGCTGGCATGAAGCGCGGGCTCGTTATCGCTGAGGAAGTGAATAAGGCGCGCACGCTCGCAAACACGCCAGGCGGGGACATGACACCAAAGTCGCTTGCCGCGGCCGCTAGGACGGCCGCGAAAGGTCTTCCGATTACGGTGAAGCTACTCGGCGTCAAAGATATCGAGAAGCTCGGCATGGGTGCCTTACTCGGTGTCGGGAAAGGCGCGAAGGAGCCCCCGACATTTACCATCATGGAATATAAGGGGGCAGGCTCCGCGCCTATCGTACTCGCGGGGAAGGGCATTACCTTCGATTCAGGGGGGTTGAATCTGAAGCCCTCTGCCTATATTTACGAGATGCACATGGATATGTCCGGTGCCGCTGCAGTCATCCACACCATCGTGCTCGCGGCGCGTCTCAAGCTGAAACGGCACGTTATTGCGCTCGTACCTTCTGCTGAGAACGCAACCTCTGGCGAGAGTTACCGGCCGGGTGACATCTTGAAATCTCTTTCAGGAAAGACCATTGAGGTATTGAACACCGACGCTGAAGGCCGGCTCGTGCTTGCCGATGCGCTCACCTACGCAAAACGATTCGAGCCGGCAGCGGTCATCGATGTAGCAACATTAACGGGCGCTGCCGTGGTAGCCCTCGGCCTCCACGCGAGTGCACTCCTCTCTAAGGACGACGCCCTCGCTGACGCCCTTCTCGAAAGCTCGGAGGCAAGCGGAGACTATGCGTGGCGTCTGCCGCTCTGGGAAGAGTACGAGAGCATGGTGAAGAGCGATTTCGCGGATCTCGCGAACATCGCGACCGGCGAGCACGCTCGCTACGGCGGGGCGATAGAAGGCGGCATGTTCCTTTGGCAGTTCGCCAAGGACCTCGGCGCACCCTGGGCGCATCTCGACATAGCCCCGCGCATGACGACGAATTCCGCGGACCAGTTAAGCAAGGGTTCTGCCGGCGCGCCCATCCGTCTCCTGCTACACTTCCTAGAACGATGGACACCGTAGCTTCGAAGACCGGGTTCACGATTCAGACGGAAAGCTATCATGGCCCGTTCGACCTAGTACTCGACCTTATCGAGGCGCGTAAGCTACTCGTGAATGACCTCGCGCTTGCGAGCATTACAGAGGACTTCATACAGCACGTACGCTCCCAGGAGGCCTTTCCGGTGGAAGAGACAGCGAACTTCATCCAGATTGCCGCGACTTTACTACTCATAAAATCAAAGTCGCTTATCCCGGAGCTCACCCTCACCGAAGAGGAGCAGGGTGATGTCGATGACCTCAAGCAGCGTCTTGCGGCCTACGAAAAGGTTCGCGCCGCCGCGCGAGAGTTGAGCCGCATATACGGCAAGACGATCATGCTCCCGGCAGCCGGACGACCGCCGGATCCCGCATTCTCGCCGACCCGCGACCTGACGGCCGTGGCGCTCGCCGAAGCCCTCGCACGCGTGCTTGCGGCGCGCGAGGATGCAGAAAAGCTCCCGGAACATCGCGTGAAGCCCCTGGTCACGATCGAGGAGATGATGGATCGCCTTACGAAGCGCGTGCAGCGCGCCATGACTCTCTCGTTCAAGGAATTTTCCGCGAGCGCAAAGGAGAAGGTCGAGGTTATCGTCTCCTTCCTTGCGCTCCTCGAGCTCGTGAAGGACGGGATTGTCGCCGCGGAGCAGTTCGAGCAATACGGCGATATCCGCATCGAAAACACCGCCGCGGCGGTCACGCCACACTACGGCTAGGAGCGGGCATTCTTATACCCAAAGACGCGCGTTGCCTCGGGGGTCTCGCACGGCTATTATGGAGTCATGCTCACTCCTCCGCAGGCGATTGAGGCGATACTGTTTACCGCCGGCGAACCCCTCGAGAAGAAGCGTCTCGCTAGCCTCCTCGGAATCAGGTCCGGTGACCTTGAGGTCGCCCTCGCCGCGCTGACCGAGCAGCTGAAAGGCAGAGGCCTCTCGATTATCGAGGCTGGGGACGCAGTCGAACTGCGCACGAACGCACAGGCCTCCGATATCCTCAAGAAGCTTCGCGAAAGCGAGCTCGCGCGTGATTTGGGCAGGGCGAGCCTCGAGACCCTGGCGGTAATTGCGTACCAGAACGGCGCCACGCGAAGCGAAGTAGACTGGGTCCGCGGAGTCAATTCCTCGGCCTCGATGCGTACGCTTCTTTTACGCGGACTCATCGAAGGCGTCGAGGATCCGACCGACAAGCGCCGAATCCGCTATCGTCTGACGACGGAGGCCCTGGCGCACATGGGCCTCAGAAACACGACGGAGCTTCCGCGATACGATGAACTCGCGCGCGGTGCAGCCGTTGCGCTTGAAGCGTCTCAAACGGCCTTCGATGATGGCGTCATCGCCGAATAGGTATGGACATATCTGAATTGCAACGTCTCGCCACGCGAACGCGCTTCATGCGCGAGGCAGGCATCGCGCTCGTGCTGGCTTCGCTGGTGCTCGCCGCCTTTCTTTTCATACCGCTTGCTTCTGAACATGCCGTCGTCGCGCAGGCACCGGTTCTTGCGACGTCGACACCCGACGCGTCGTTCACGAACGTTCCGCTCTCCGCCAAGGCAGCCATCGTGTACGACCTCACGGACGGCAAAACGCTCTACGCGAAGAATGCGCACGCGCAGCTGCCGCTTGCGTCGCTCACTAAGCTCCTCACGCTGTATTCGGCGCTCAAGGAGCTCTCACCCGATACGGTCATCACGATCCCGCAGAATGTCATGGGCTTGTCCGAGCCGCACGCATTCTCTCCGGGAGAATCTTTCACGCTTCAGAATCTGGCACGAATCACTCTGACCGCGTCCTTAAACGATGGCGCTGCGGCGATTGCGGAGGCGGCGTCATCCCAGGAACATCGGTCGATACACCAGATGATTGCGAGTGCGGCCGCCGGTCTTGATCTTGCGCAAACGTACGCGGTCAACGGCAACGGCCTCGACATGAACACGGCCATCTCGGGAGGCTATGGTTCCGCGCATGACATAGCGGTTGTCGCGGGACAACTAGCCACCCATGCGCAGGAGATCGTCTCTGCGACAACCCACCCGACCGCAAGCGCCGTCTCCGAACAAGGCGTCGCATTCACTGTTAAGAACACTGATCCCATCGTGGGCGCGATACCCGGCCTCATGCTTTCGAAAACCGGGTACACGGATCTTGCCGGCGGGAATCTCGCCCTCGTTTTTGACGTGGGGCTCAATCATCCGGTCGCGGTCGTAATTCTGGGATCGACGCTCAAGGCACGCTTTACCGACGGGGCTGCGCTGGTCGCAGCGACCTACGCCCACTTCGCGCACGTACGATCGCTCTAACCATGATCGGAGCCAATATAATCAAGGTTTTCATACCGGCAGCGCTCGCCTTCGCGTCCGGCATCGCTTTCGCGCCGCTGCTTACGCACTACCTGTATGCGCACAAGGTATGGAAGAAAACGGCGCGAAAAACGGCGCTCGACGGAACCGTTGCGACGGAATTCGAGCGTTTGCGCGAAACGGTTCATGCGGGCACCGAGACGAAGACGCCGCGGATGGGCGGCATCCTTATCTGGGGCACGGTAGCGTTTGTCACCATCCTCTTCTGGCTGCTTGCTCGGGCGACCGGCCTTCCCGTACTGACGAAGCTCGATTTCCTTTCGCGAAGCCAGACGTGGATTCCTTTCTTTGCGCTTCTGGCAGGCGGCGTAATGGGTTTTTTCAATGATTTGCTCGATGTGCAGCCGGGAGGGGAGCGAGGGGTCCGGCTGCGCACGCGACTTCTTTTCGTAACGTTTGTCTCCGGCTTTATCGGCTGGTGGTTTTACGCAAAACTCGGCATGGTATCGATCGGGATTCCCGCGGACGGCACGCTTCACCTTGGTTTTCTTATCGTGCCGCTTTTCATCATCGTTTCGCTCGGTATCTACGCGGGCGGCGTAATCGATGGCATAGACGGGCTTTCCGGCGGCGTCTTCGCTTCAATCTTCATGGCATACGCAGGAATCGCCTATTTTCAGAATCAGGTGAATCTTGCTGCCTTTTGCGCTACGCTCGCGGGAGCGATTCTCGCCTTTCTCTGGTTTAACATACCTCCCGCGCGCTTCTGGATGACGGAAACCGGTACCATGGGTCTCACCATGACGCTTGCCGCAATCGCATTCATGACGGACACTTTGGGCGGGGGATACGGCATTGCGGCACTGCCCATCATCGCGTTCCTGCTTGTCCTTACCGTGGTCACGAATATTCTCCAGGTGCTTTCAAAACGCTTTCGCGGAAAGAAGCTTTTCCGTATCGCACCGCTGCATCACCACTTCGAGGCCATCGGCTGGCCGAGCTATAAAGTGACCATGCGCTATTGGGTCGTTTCCGTAATCTGCGCCATCCTCGGCATGACGTTGGCGCTTCTCAAATGAACCGATGAAAAAGCTTCTCGACGGCGATCGCGTGTTCATATCCCTCGTGCTTCTCGTCGCGCTCGCCGGTCTTGCGATCTTTTCTTCGGCTACGCTCGGACTCCTCGCGCGGCAAGGAACCTCGATAACGAAGGAGATCCTGCTGCAGGCCGGCCTCGGCCTCGGCCTCGGTTTTGCCGCACTCGTCATTGCTCGCGCCATTCCCATGAGCTGGTACAAGCGGTACGCACCGCATCTCTTCATCGCATCGCTAATATTCACGGCCCTCGTGTTCATCCCCGGGGTCGGCCTGCACGCGAACGGGGCGACGCGCTGGATAAACGTCCGCTTCACGACGATTCAGCCCGCTGAATTTCTCAAGCTCGGCTTCGTGATCTTTCTCGCCTGGTGGCTCGCGCCGCGGTCCCGTGAGCTTCGCGATTATCGAAAGGGACTGCTTCCGTTTCTTCTAATTCTTGCCGTTCCCGTGGGACTACTGCTCATGCAGCCGAACACATCGACGACCGCGCTTATCGTGATGACGGCAGGCGTCATGTACTTCGCTGCGGGAGCGCCGTGGCGCGATTTCGGGATAATCATCGCTATCGGGCTCCTTGGCCTTGCCGCGGTCGTCATCGCCCGTCCATACGTGCTCCAGCGGTTCCAGACATTCATCCACCCGGATGCGCATGCGCTTTCTTCCGGATACCAGATCCAGCAGTCACTTATCGCGATAGGAAGTGGGCAAGTGCTCGGACGGGGGCTCGGCCAGAGCGTCGAAAAGTTCAACTACCTACCCGAACCGAATGGCGATTCGGTATTTGCGGTGTATGCGGAAGAAACCGGTTTTATAGGGGCCGCTCTTTTGCTCGGACTCTTCGTCGCGCTCGCGGCGCGCGGCATGGTCATTGCCGGGGATTCGCGGGAGCTTTTCGGCGGGCTTATCGCGCTCGGCTTCTCCTTCCTCATCATCACCCAGGCATTCATCAATATCTGCGCGATGCTCGGCATCATCCCACTCACCGGCCTGCCACTGCCATTCGTCTCTCACGGAGGAACAGCCCTCGTTGCTGTTCTCATCATGTGCGGAGTCATCTTGAACGTCGCCGGCGGCAATAGGAAATCAGCCTAGAATCTTGCTACACTTAACGCCATGAAGATCGTGTTTACCGGGGGAGGGTCGGGGGGTCACTTCTATCCGATCATAGCCGTAGCCGAGGCCGTCACCGACCTCGTCCGCGAGGAGCGGCTTATCGCGCCCAAGCTATATTACTTCGCTCCAAGCCCGTTCGATCAGCAAGCTCTTTTCGATAACAGCATCGAATTTACGCGCATACCCGCAGGAAAACTGCGCAGGTATTTCTCGCTTACAAACATTACGGATTTTATAAAGACGATCGTCGGCATCTCGAGCGCTCTATTCGCGCTATTCCGCATATATCCCGATGTCGTGTTCAGCAAAGGGGGCTACGCAAGCGTGCCGACCGTCATTGCGGCCCGCGTGCTTCGGATTCCGCTCATCATCCACGAGTCCGATGCGAAGCCGGGGCGCGCAAACCTCCTCGCGGCGAAACAGGCAGCGAAAATAGCTATCTCATTCGATAGCGCCGCCTCCTATTTCCCAAAACGCGTGCAGGACCGCATTGCTCGGACCGGCATTCCCGTTCGCAAAGCGCTCATGCGTGCGGAGGCTGAGGGCGCTCGCGAGTACCTCGGCCTCGCGAGCGGCATACCGACGGTTCTCATACTTGGAGGCTCGCAGGGTTCACGGAAGATTAACGAGGCCGTGATCTCGGCGCTGCCCGAGCTGGTCTCTTTCGCGAACATCATCCACCAGACCGGACCGGGCAACCTGCAGGAGATTCAAGGACTTGCGCGGGTAGCGCTCGCAAACGTGCCGCACTCAGAACGTTACCATCCATTCGATTATCTTTCGGAGATCGCTCTCCAACGCGCTTCTGGCGCGGCGACCGTGGTCGTATCCCGAGCGGGAGCCGGTTCGATTGCGGAGATCGCTCTATGGAAGAAACCAGCGATACTTATCCCAATCCCGGAGTCCGTGAGCCATGACCAGCGGACGAATGCGTACGCGTTCGCGCGCACGGGAGCAGCCGTGGTTCTTGAGGAAGAAAACCTCACGCCGCACCTCCTCGCGTCGGAAACGCGCCGCATAGCCACTGATCCGACGATTGCGGCGGACATGGGGAAGAAATCTGCGGGATTTACCGATCCGGATGCCGCACGCGTCATCGCGAGTGCGTTGCTTTCTATTAGTCTTTCTCACGAATCCTAGTATGCCGGTCAAAACTCGCATTGCACCAAGCCCGACCGGACGCTTCCACATCGGCACCGCACGAACCGCGTTATTCAATTATCTGTACGCGAAAAAATCACGCGGATCGTTCTGCATACGGATTGAAGATACTGACAAGGAGCGCTCAAAGGCCGAGTACGAGACTGAGATACTCGAAGGGCTCGCGTGGCTCGGCCTCGAAGCGGATGAATTCGTCCGCCAGAGCGAGCGGGTGTCCCGACATGCGGAGCTACTCGCCGGTCTCATAGCCAATGACGCGGCATATATTTCCCGTGAACCGAGCAAAAGCGACGAAGGGAAGACCGTCGAGGTCGTCCGCCTTCGGAATCCAGGCCGCTCGGTCACCTTTCATGATGAGATCCGCGGAGATATCACCTTTGACACCACCGAGCTTGGCGATTTCGTGATCGCGCGAACGACCTCCGATCCTATCTATCATTTCGCGGTCGTTGCCGATGACATGGACATGGGCATCACGCATGTAATACGCGGCGAGGACCACATCTCGAATACGCCGCGGCAAATCCTCATCCAGGAGGCGCTCGGAGCGCCGCGCCCCGCGTACGCCCATCTTCCGCTCATTCTCGATGAGAAGCGCGCAAAGATGAGCAAGCGAAGCGGTCAGGCCACCGCAGTCATGGATTACCGGGCGGAAGGGGTGCTGCCGGAAGCGCTCAATAATTATCTTGCGCTCCTCGGTTGGAACCCCGGGGATGATCGCGAATTCTTTTCCCTTGCGGAATTGTGCGAAGCGTTTTCACTCGAGCGCGTACAAAAGAGCGGTGGCGTATGGAATCGTGACAAACTCTTCTCCGTGAACCAGCACTGGATGCGTGCTCTCGACGACGAAACGTTCGCCAAGGCGATTGGAATTGACGGCGTTGATTCCGCGATGATCCGTAAGGCGGCACCGCTCGTGAAGGAACGGGCGCACACGTTCAAGGAAGCCCGCGAGATGCTCAGCACCGACTTGCAATGCCTTTTCGCGGAACCGATTCTCGTGCGCGAATCCCTCCTGAGGAAGGAACTGCCCGACCGCGCACATCTGACGGCAGAGGCGCTACAGAAACTCACGACCTTGATTGCCGTGCTGCCGGAACCGACGACCCCAGCACGCGCAAAGGAGGCGCTCATGCCCTACGCTGATCGGGAGGAGGAGAAAGGGAAGGGCGGGAGGGGAGCGGTTCTGTGGGCTCTGCGATATGCGCTGTCCGGCCAGGAGCGCTCACCCGATCCCTTCACACTTATCTCGTTACTTGGTAAGGAGGACGCTCTGAGACGTATCGACGCAGCCCTCGCACTGATTTCGTAGACAATCTTGTTAAAAAATGAAGCCGCTACGCCATATCTCGTCTCGGCGAGTATGGAGATGATGATGGGGTCGCTTCATTGAAGAGATTCCTCGCTGCCAACCGTCCCTTATCCAGAGGATCTACCCGAAGCGCTGATTGCCCCTGATATACTTTATAAATCCCATGATTCGTACGATTTTCTGGGCCTT
>JAJXVW010000015.1 GCA_021781935.1 bacterium | reverse complement strand
AAAAGCCTTTTAGAAACAGCAGCTCCCCTTGTCAAACCTGGGGGGTCTTTGGTTTATGCCACCTGTTCCCTTCTTTGTGAAGAAAATGAGGATGTCGCGAATGCCTTTCTTGAAAAGAATCCAGGTCATCATTGACTCCAAAGCGCTGTCGAGCCTGTTCCCACGCGTGATCACCCGGTACGCGCACGAGAAATGGCTTTCTCGCGCAACGGGCAGCGATGTACGCCGGCCATCCTACGCTCACCGTGTCTTGCGCGAATACCGCATCGGCATTCCGTGCGACACGGTACAGGAGGAGCGCGTAACGCGCATGACGCACTCCTTTCGGGAGAGATTTGACTCTTGAGAACGGGATCACCTCGACCGCAATGCCAAAACGCGGAAGCCACTCCTCGAGGAACCTCGTATGGGTAGCCGGGCCGCCCGGTTCGGGCGGGTAGAGGGGGGTCGCGAGCACGAGCTTCATTACAGTAGTCTACAACGCACGCCGCCCCGGATGCGTTACACCCCGCTTGGAAAGCCAAGCGGGGTGTTGATGCGGGTAGGTACTACTGGATGCGGGTCTCGTAAATCCGATGCAGGAGCGGCGAAATCCGCCGCCCATTCGTGCTTTTATCGGTTTCGAAATCCGCGACGGACAGCAAGCGCGTCTTACTGCAGAAGCACTCCGCCTCCGGATATTCCGGCATCGTCGCCGTGAATACGTGGGCGAAGGTGCACGTATCTTCGTGGTCGCGGTGGTCAAGAGAACGCCGGTAATGGAACGAGATCTCGTTCAATCCGCGACTCCCCATGAAGAACCCGAACTGCTGCCGCAATCGCTCGTCGGCTTCAGCTGGTGTCATGAAGTCAAACGTGTGCTTGAACTCCCGGAAGAGGTTCAGCATTTCTTCCTCGGGAACCCTGAATTGGTGCCCGTTTTTGAAGTCCCGCGCGCCGTATTTGCGTCGCAGCACAGCCTTTTGCCGGTCAGTGAGATTGCTGTTCGCCATAATGGGATGCACTAGATTCCCTCGATCGGCAAGCCCGATACGGCTCGTAGACGTTCCCCTAACCAGACGGCCAACGACGGCTGAAAGCAACACGGTAACCATCTTCCTGCTCATTGCACTCTCCCCAAAAAAACAACACGAGCCTTACGGCCCCCTAGGGTGGATTAAACGCCTGGTCGGGCTAAGAATCAAGCACTCCCGAGAACGACGGTGAATAACCGGCTCATGCCTCGGGCGACGGCATCCCAGCCATATCCGTGCACCACGAGCTCCTTTGCATGCGCAATCGTCGCGCGGGCGGCGGCGGGATCGGAAAGGATCGTCTCGACCGCGCGGGCGATCTGCTCGGGCGAGTCTTTGTCTACCGCCCAACCAGTCGACTCCGTGTCTGGATTCCGAACGGCATCAAAGAGGAAGTCGGCGATGCCGCCCTCCTGCGTGGCGATAACCGGCAGCCCCGCCGCCATGGCTTCGATGAATGAATTGCCCATGCCTTCGGAACGGGAAGGGCGGATGAAAATGTCGCACGTCTGCAACGCTGCCGGAAGCTCGGCATGAGAGATCTGGCCCATGAATCGCACACGGCGTTCGACGCCGCACGCGCGAGCGAGCGCGCGCAGCATCTCTTCGTCCTTCCCGATGCCGTACACCACGAATTGCACGCGTTCGGGCAGGAGCGGCAGCGCGCGAATGACGTCATCCACCGCGTTCTTCTTCACGAGGCGGGAGGTCGTGACGAGCAGCACCGTGTCGGGCTTCGCGCCGAGCGCCGAGCGGAGCTCGGCGCGGCGCTCCGTCGAGAGCGCGCCGGAGAACGCAGCGACGTCTACGCCGTTCGGGATGACCTGCCCCTGTCCGGGAAATCCGGCACGGACGCTCCACGCGAGAAGAAACCGGGAGATGGCCTGCACCGCACTCGCGTGCCTGAACCCGTAGGCGAGCAGGGGCCGGAACGGACGAATGCGCAGCCGGTCGAATACGTGCTCGAACGGGTCGCCCTCCTGGAGCGTGAGGACGTAGGGAACGCGGACGCCCGAGAGGCGCAGGAGCGCAATCGGGAACAGCATGTAGGACATGATCGCCCAGAAAGCGTCGAACCGTTCGATCCGATGCAGCCGGCGCGCCGCAACGTACGCGGCGGGCACGTAGAACACCTTTGAGAGGTACCCGCTCCCGACGCCGACGCGATGCACGACGACATTGCCCACGCGCTCGGTCCGCGCTTCATCGGCGAACCGGAGCGTGACCATGTGGAATTCGATGTCCGGGATGCGGTCTGTTATTTCCTTTACCGCAACCTCCGCACCGCCCACCTGCGGGAAATATGCGAGCGAGAAGATGAGGATGCGTTTACGCATGCGAAAGCGCCTCCTTGATGTATGCCGGGAGCGTCTGTTTCTGCGACCACCCTATCGCTTCGGATTTCGTCGTATCGATATGGCCGTCCATGCGGTTGCCTCTCACCTCCGGCCTCATCTCTATCTCGCCTCCGAAAAGCTTCGCGACCTCGAGGACGGAGAAGGACTCCGTGGCGCCGAGTCCGAATTCATCGCCCTGCCCTTTCTCGCCCACGAGCACGAGCCCGTCGACGATGTCGTCGATGTGCGTGAAGTTCCGGCGCTGCGTACCCGGCGCATTCACCGTGAGCGGCTCTCCCGCGAGACGCTTCTGCCGGAAGATCTCGATGACCGTGCCATACGCGCCGGCGCGTTCGCCGGGACCGTACACGTTATAGAAATAGGTGATGGCGAACGGCAGCCCATACCAGTCTGCGTAATTGCGGACGAGCTCGGTGTTCGTCGCCTTCGTCCAGGCATACGGACTCTGATCGCGCCCGAGACCGCCGTCCGCGAACTTCGTGGAAGAACCCGCGTAGATGAGCTTGCTTCCCTTCTCGCGCCAGAATTCGACGACGCCCTGGGTGCCGACGGCGTTCAGGTCGAGAACGAGCGCCGGCTCCGTGAGACTCTTCTCGACGCGCGAATATTCGCCGAGGTGATAGATCGTATCGGGACGTTCCGGCACGAGCGTGCGGATGTCTTTCGTGTGGCCTTCGCGGTATTCGACCCCTTGCACCTGATGCTCCTTCGAGCCCGTGAAGTACGTGTCGAGCGAGATGACCGAGTGCCCCTCGCGTACGAGACGCGCGCAAAGATTGCTTCCGACGAAGCCGGCGCCTCCCGTGACGAGAATCAGTTTACTCATACTTATTGCATGAAGCCTAATACGGAAAATGGATTCCTGCGACTCCCCGCCGCCTTCGGTCGAAGTCGGACTTCGACCGAAGGCGGCGGTTACCGCTTAGAGGATAAGGAGCGCTCCGCCAGCTACCGTGAGTATGGATAACGCGCCGATGAGCCAGGAAGACGGAGTGAGTCCAGCGAGGACTCCGGGAACCGTTGCTTCCGTGGCGTCGGCAGACAGCGCGGACGCGAACGCCGCGGGATCGGTGGCCGTCGCGGCTACGGCCGCCCCCCGCGGGATCGGTACTCCGTCCGTCCCGCGGGGGGCGCTTACGATCTCTTGTGCATGCGTCGGATGACTTACGCTCGTAATGCTCTCGACCGACTTCATCGTATGAGAACCCGCACTCGGCAGCGCAGGTTGCACCGGCTCATATCGCGCCGCGATGATGCCGTCCGGATACGACAGGTACGCGTCAAAGGAAACCGGGAGACCCGTAATCGAGGACGAGAAAAGCACCGGATCGCCCGCAAGAAGCACGGAGCCGCGCGGGAAGCGGAAAAAGACCGTTCCGGCAGAAAGGCGCCATCCGGATATATCGAGTTCTGCGGCATCGTCGTTCTCGAGCGTTATGCCCTCTCCCGTCACGGAGACGATGCGCACGGATGCCCGGATGACGTGCACCGTCATGCCCTGCGCGGCGGCACCGGACGCATACGCTTCGACGCGGTAGACACCCGGATACCGGTAGAGCTTCTCTGTCGGATTTCCCGTACCGGTCGAACCGTCGCCGAAATTCCATACGAGCGACGAACCGGCCGGCGCGCTCGCGGCAAACCGGAACGGGACGTCCGCAAACGCGGTCGTGGTGCCGTTTTCCATGAGGTCGAACCCGGACGGGACGGGCGGTGCGGGATCCGATGTTTCCTGCGGCGGCACAGCCACAGGCTGCGCCGCCGCAGGAGACGCTTCCCCCACGGTGATGAGCGCAGCGAGATTCGCGTAGGTTGCCGGTCCGATGCCGCTCACCTTCTGAAGGTCGCTCGGACGTGAGAAGGCCCCGTGCGCCGCACGGTATTCGAGTATGGCGGTGGCTTTTGACGGTCCTATGCCCGGCAATGTCTCGAGCTCAGACGCGGACGCCGTATTGACGTCGACGGCAGCGAGTGCCGACGCGGGAACCGCGAGCGTGAAGCAGGAAGTCAGTACGAGTGCGCAGGTGCGAGCGCGTGCGTTCATGATAAATACGGTTCAGGTCTCCCCTTTGAGAACGCGACGGAGCTCATCCTCCGGAACCTCGAACGGAGGCTTCTTCTCAGCGCGGCTCTCGCCTCTGGGAAGTTCACGCCGAGGGTCGGTTATGGGCGCAGCGGGCCGGGTCGGAATGTCGCGCGGACGCGGCGGCGCTTCCCGCCTGGGGCTCTCGAAGCTCGTCGGCTCGCGCTCCGGCTTCGATTGCGAAGGTGCGGAACCAACACCCGCGTTGCGGGCAATCACGTCCGCAAGAGCTCCCTTCAGGGACTGTTTGTTGCTCTTCTCCTTCTGTCCGCGTTCCGCGTCGGTCTTCTCGGCCATGGAACGCAGTATCGCTTTGAGTTCACCCGCGCTCTTGCCGGACGACGGCGGCATCGGACGTTCTTCGCGCGGAGCGAGATCCGGGGCGGGGGCGCGCGGGGCGGGATACCGGCGTTCGCGCTCCTGCGGGCGCGGCACGCGCGCCTCACTGCCTTGCGGAAAACGGCGCGGCTTCGGTTCCGCCGGCTGCTCGTTCGCGGTCGAGGCGAGATCCTCATACACCGCCGATTCCACCTCGGTGCGCGGGTGCCCATAGGCGGTGCGGGACGCTTCGATTACCTGGTCGCGATAGTTTGCTTGCGGCGGCTCGATGGGCGGCAACGTCTGCGCCGAGAACGGGCGGCTGCCGATACCGTCAATCATGAGCGTAAGGTAGACCTGCGCAAACCCGAGATTCACAAGGTCTTCCTGCGTGAACTCCGGCGCGAAGACCGGTTCCATCTTTTCGGCGTCAAAAGGACCGACGCGGAACGCGATCGTCGTGCCCACGTTGCCGAACACGGCTGCCGCCACCTCTTCTTCCATCTGCTCGATATACTGGTGGGCGATGACGAGATTCAGGTTGTATTTGCGCGCCTCGGAGAGTATGTCCGAGAACGTTTCGTTCGCGAAGTTCTGGAATTCGTCTACGTAAAAGTAGAAGTTCGGCGCGCGCTTCAATTCAGCATTCGAAAGCTCCGCGCGGCTCATCGCTGCGAGGAAGATGCGCGTCGTTATCATCGATCCAAGGAGCCGCATGTTCACGTCGCCCACGCGTCCCTTCGAGAGATTCACGAGGAGGATCTTCCGGTTGTCCATGAGTTCGCGGATGTCGAACGACGACCGCGGCTGCCCGATGATATTTCGAATCAAGGGATTGCTCGTGAACTGGCCTATCTTGTTCTGGATGGCCGGTGTCGCCTCCTGCGTAAAACGATCGGTGTAATTGGCGAACTCTTTCGTCCAGAAATCCTTCACGATCGGGTCCTTCACGTTGTCAACGACCTTCTTGCGGTACGCCTTGTCGGTATACATGCGATTGACGCCGAGCAAGGTCGCGTCCGGGTATTCGAGGAGCGCGAGGAGCGTGTTCGTGAGGATATACTCCATGCGCGCGCTCCAGGCGTCCTGCCAGATCTTCTTGAAGGTGGCCATAAGACCGGAGGTCACGAGATGGCGCTTGTCGTAGCCCACATCTTCCATGACGTTAAACGCGAGCGGCTGATCGAGATCGAACGGCGCGAAATAGACGACGTCTTTGATACGCTCTTCCGGGACGTAGTCGAGAAGCGTCTCGACCGCGCTGCCGTGCGGGTCGATGAACGCCATCCCCTCGCCGTTCCTGATATCCTGGATGGCCATGTTCTCGAGCAAGGTGGACTTGCCCATGCCCGTCTTGCCGATCACGTACATGTGGCGGCTGCGATCCTTCGACTTGATACCGAATGGCACGCGTTTCCCGCGACTATCGGTCGCGGCAAAGTACGTAACCCGTTCGGGATTATGCATCGTACCTATTGTAGCAAACCTCGTTAGAGGTCAGCCGCATGCGCAACTGGCGTTAGATCGGCGAGACGCCGTGCGGCGGTTCCGTCTCCGCGATCGGATGCATTTCAGGAAGAACGTCCGGCGCGTGCGGCTCGCCGGTCAGCGACGACGGCGCGGGTTCTCGCTGCGGCGAGACGACGTTCTCCGGTTTCGGAATCTCCTTTGCGCGAATGAAGAACCCGATGCCGAGCACGAGAGCGCCGAATATGAGCGCAAGCACGTCCCGGAATCCCGACGGAAGTCCCGAGAACGGCGTGAGCATGATGAGAATCCCGAGCAGGATGAGTGCGGATGATCTGGACATGCCGGCATGATACCCCATTCTAGACCCGTTTCAAAAAATCGCGCAACCCGTCCTGCACTCCCGTCCGGGCACGCGACGGCGAGGGTCTAGGGAGCCACGATGACCACGAACTCCCCGCGCACCTCGTCCGTGTGCGTGGCGAAATAGGCTGCGACTTCCGCCGGCGCGCCTTCGACGACCGACTCGTGCATCTTCGTGAGTTCCCGGCACACGGCGACGCGCCGTCCCTCGGGGAGCGTCTCGGCGAGCGAAAGGAGCGCCTTTTGGATGCGATGCGGCGATTCGTAGAACACGACGGCGCGCTCCTCGTCCGCAATCTCCCGAAAGAGCGTCTGTCTCCCCTTCTTGTGCGGCAGAAACCCGAGGAATACGAATTGCGCGGTCGGCAGTCCGGCAATGGAGAGCGCCGCCGCGAGCGCCGAAGGTCCCGGGACCGCGTCGATGCGCACGCCGTCTTTCAGCCGTTCGCGCACGCGCGCCACGAGCTCCGCGCCCGGGTCGCTTATGCCGGGCGTGCCGGCGTCGGTCACGAGCGCGAGATGCTTACCTTCCGCAAGGAGCGCGAGTACGCGATCGCCCGCAATCTTTCCGCTGCGCGCATGATAGATGACAAGCGGTTTTTCGATGCCGTAGCGTGCGAGCAATTTCGCCGAGACGCGGGTGTCTTCGCAGACGACCGCATCGGCCTGCTTCAAGACCTCGACCGCACGGAAGGTTATGTCGCCGAGATTGCCGATCGGCGTGCCCACGATGGAGAGTCTCCCCCGCTCTTGCATGCGTCGCACTGTAGCACAGTTGACTCACGGATCCGGTTGTGGCAAGGTTCGATCGGAGTTCATTACGAAGGAACCTATCGTGTCAGAGAACGTACGAATCATCGACACCGCCGCCCCGCTGCCGCGAGAGACGGAAATAGGGTGGTATAACGCCGTACCGAAATTTACCATCCACCTCTTCGGCCGCGACCAAAAAACCGACGAGGAGATCGACTGGTCGCTCGCGCCTCTTCAAAAAGCGCGTGACGGCGCACTGGATCGTTACCTCGCTCCCCGCGTCGCCGCGGCATGCCGGTTGGTGAACGAATGCGCCCAGTGGTATGCGCCGCATCCGACCGAGTTCAACGGACGGATCGTACGCCCGGAAGACCTGCCGGAGCGCATACTCCTCACGAATGACGTTACGCTCTACCGCGGTGCACTCGCCGAGGGCGTCCAGCTCCCGAGAAAATCCGGATTCATGGCCTCCATCGGCGGATGCGCCATTATCGTCGCCAGTGACGGGAAACGGATGGTCGTCGCGCATGCCGGGCGGCGGTCGCTTTTCCGAGACGATCCGAGAGACCACGCACACCGGAGCGTCGTATACCAGATACGCGACCGGTTCTGCGGCTCGTTCAACCGAGACAACGTAAAGATTTGGGTCTTCTTCTCGATTCGTCCGGAAGCATTCCTGCATCGAAGAAACGACCCGGTCTACGCCAAAAACAATGATCGGCTGCTCAGCGCGCTCATACGATCCGGCTTCGGAAGCTGCATCATGCCGCACGAGGGTATCGACCTGCCGACGCTTGTTCAGTTACAGGCGCGAGAAGCGGGTCTCAACTGGCAGATCGCGAAGAATAGGTACCTGCCGCCCAACTCATACCACACGGGACGGACGGATAAGTACCGATTGTTCAAGAATCTTGCGGTCGTGTACGCGCACTGACCAGAAGCGACTTGCGGCCAACCTTTCGGGTTGGCCGCACTTCTTTTTTCCTCAGCGCGGGTCTTCCACTTTCACGGGCGTACGGACAAGTCCGTCAGCGACCTTATATATATCGCCGGCGCCCATGGTCATGACGAGATCGTTCTCGCCCGCTTCCCCGAGCAGCTCGGATATGGCTTCGAACGAAGCGGCGCACGCTTCCGTGCCATGCTCGCAGATTCGTTCCGCAAGAAGCTCGCTCGAGACACTCCCGTCGTCAAGCTCGCGAGCCGCGTAAATGGGCGCGATGAACACCCGGTCAGCGTCGGTAAAGGCGGTAGAAAACTCCTCAAGCAAATCCTTCGTCCTGCTATAGAGATGCGGATGGAACGCGACGTAGACGCGCCCGACCGCCTTTCCGCGCAACGCTTTCAAGGTCTCCCTGACGGCGGTCGGGTGATGCGCATAATCGTCGTAGACGTCGGCGCCGTTTGCGGTTTTGCCCTTGTACTCGAAACGGCGCCAGGTGCCTCGGAACGAACCGAGCGATTCCGACAGTAACGCTTCGGAGAGATCCGGACGGACGACCCGCGCGGCCGCAGCGGCCGCGCGGGCATTGTCGACATTGAAATTCCCCGGCAACTGCAGATCGCGCGCGGGCTCCTTCGTATAATCGACGACTCGCGCCTTCACGTCCCTCACGAGCGGCGCGATATTCGGATGGCCCGGGTTCGTGACGATGGCGCCATGCGCGGGAACTTTTTCCGCCGCCGTCTTGAAGCTCGCCTGGAGCGCCGCGAGCGACGGGAAGTAGTCGGTATGGTCCCACTCGAGATTCGTGATGATGAGACACTCGGGCGAGAGCTCGAGGAGGTGGTCCCGATATTCACAGGCTTCTACCACGAAGAGGTCGGATGCTCCGGCGACGTAATTGCTCCCGAAGTCCTTCATGATGGATCCCACGATGACGGTCGGCGATTCTCCCGCATCTATGAGCAATTTCCCAAGCATACCGGTCGTCGTCGTCTTTCCGTGCGTGCCCGCGATCGCGACCGTACGCTTTCCTTCGGAAACCGTCCCGAGCATCTGGAAATACGATTTCTGCGGGATTTTCCGCTCCGCCGCGCGCATCCGCTCCG
>JAJXVW010000014.1 GCA_021781935.1 bacterium | reverse complement strand
TTCTCAATCTCCTCGACAAGCGAGGTAAGGTCTTCGCGCGGGACTTTGGCATACGGCTCGCGCGCTGCCCTAGCGCTCCGGTCCTTCGCCGCAGCCAAGGCGCCTTCGATACGCCCCATCTCGCGCGCGAGCGCACTCTTCTCGCTCGTGAGTGCATCGATGTTTTTCTCGGTCTCGCGAACCTGGGCGAGACGCTTCGTCCCTTCGACATCGGTAGTCGCCCGCTCTTCAATCTCGACGAGCTCCGCGCTCGCCGCCGTGAAGCGCTCCGTCGCGCGCGATTTTCCTTCTCCAGCCTTGCGCTTCTCGAGCTCGAGGTACCCGTCCTCGATTGCGAAATACGTCTGTGCGAGCGCGATGAGCGACTGCCGCAGCTCTTCCGCGCGCTCGAGCTTCTCGACCTGTTTTTCGAGGAACCGCAGGTGCGGCGCAAGCTCGCGGCGCAAGCTGTTCACCTGCTGCATGTTCTCTTCGGTCTTCTCGAGTTTTTTTTCGGCCTCTGATTTCTTAAATTCGTAGACTTTGAGCCCGAGCGCGTCCTCGAGCATCGCGCGGCGCTCGCGCGCAGACGACAAGAGTATGCGATCGGCCTCGCCTTGGGAAATGATGTGGTGCCCGGTTTCGCCAATGTTCGCGCTCGCAAGGAGTTCGGCGACGTCGCGGAGCCGCACGCGCGACCCGTTGATGGAGTACTCGCTCGAGCCGTCGCGGAAGACGACTCGCTCGATCATCACTTCGTCGAAGTCGATCCTGAAGGTACGCTTCGTGTTATCGAAAACGATGGCGACCGCCGCACGATTCGCGCGCGGATTCGTATGCGATCCTCCCCAGATGAGGTCTTCCGCGCGCTTGCCGCGCATGCTCTTCATGGATTGTTCGCCGAGCGCGAATCGGAACGCTTCGGCGACGTTCGACTTGCCGGAACCGTTCGGTCCGACGATCGCGGTCGTCGCCGTCGAAAAGTCCAGGACCGTCCGCTTGGCAAAGGATTTGAACCCGGCAATCTCGAGCCGCTTCAGCATGTATCCCGATTATACAAGAAAATGCCGCGGGCTTGAGGGCCTGCGGCATTTCTTTGCGCATGGTTGTATCTCACGCCGCGACGCGTTCCCCGGCGTAGTCGAAGGTGTATTCGCGATACAGTGCGGACATGTAGCCGACCTGCTCGTCCGGCAGCACTGGATACGCCGGCCAAGTCGACGAATCGTCGGGGTGTGCGTCTTGTGCGATCCGAAGCTCCTCGCGCCACGGCAGTGTCTCGAGGTATTGCCGCAAAGGCTCCTTGCAGTAGAGCCGTTCATTGACTCGTTTCCTCGCGCGAATCTCATCGGGCGAGCCGGCGACATCTACGAGCACGATGCGACTATCCCAGGTCCGTCCGAGCTCGACTTTGCCATCGAGCAGGTCGTAGCCGCATGCATCGAGCGCCTGCCGCAGGATGAATGCAACATGGGTGACGCACCCGCGCGCGGCCGCCCAAGCCTCAACATCGAGACCTGCGAGCGCCCGAGCCTCCGTGTCCGATAGGTACCGGTCGCGCCGCTCGAATTTCGTCGAGCATTCGATGAACACGCGCGGCAGCTTGGTGACCGTGCTGATGTCAGTCCCGGGCGGTAAGCCGAGCTGCTCGAGTGATATCTCGCCTTTGCGCACGCGCTTCCGGAACTTCTCGCCGATCTCGTAGCGGAAGAGCCATTCGAGCGGCAAGACGAGACCCTCAGCTTTGCCTGAAAGCGGCTTCTGCCCAGGAATCTGAAACTCTCGGACACGGAGCGTCCTTGAATCGACCCGGCCGAGATAATGCGTGGATACGCCTGCGAGCTGTAGCAGCTTGAATGATTCCGTCGCGCACGCGGCGCGGCAGATACCGAAGCCCGGAATGGGCTGAGGACTCCTACCGACATCGAATGCCGACCATCCGTCGCTCACGATAAAATCGACTTTCCCTGGTTCCACCGCGCGGATCGTGCGAGTCGAACCTTCACGCGTCTTTGCAGCCATTTCTCTTTCCTCCAAATAACAGCGGCTGCGAGAACTCTGCGCCTCACGTGACACAAAGTCAATCGCCCGCGGCCTATGGCCGCGGGCGATTTGAAATCGGCGTTATACCTTCTCGACCGTGACCGCCGTACCGTAGGCGAGCACTTCGGTCACGCCGGCGGCGACATCGTTCGCGTCATAGCGCGCGCCGATGACCGCGTTCGCGCCGAGCGCAGCCGCGTGGTCGAGCATCTTCTCGAACGATTCGACGCGGGTGCGCTCGCAAAGGTTCGTGTACGCGGTGATATTTCCGCCGACGAGAGTCTGGAGACCCGCGCCGATATTCACGATGAGGTTGCGCGAACGTACCACGATGCCACGCACCACGCCGTGATTCACCACGATGCGGTACCCCGGCAATTCGAACGCCTGAGTAACCATATTTTCTGGAATCTGTGCCATATATTCTGAAGTATACGCCTGCTTACCAGCCCGTCTTATGAAGGGCGTTCTTGGCGGCGTCCTGCTCCGCCTCCTGCTTGCTCTTCCCTTCGCCGCGCCCCATCTCCTGTTCATCGAGGTACGCTCCCACGGTAAACGTGCGCGCGTGATCGGGGCCGTCTTCGTGAAGCAGCTGGTAGCGCGGCGTAATCCCCTTCTTATCCTGCGCGACTTCCTGGAAACGGCTTTTCGGATCCTGCCAGGCGCGCTCGCGGATGACGTCATCGATCTTGCCGTACAGCTGATTCGCGATGAAGCTCTCGGCCGCGTCATAGCCCCGGTCGAGATAAATCGCTCCGATTACTGCCTCAAACGCATCCGCAAGGATGACGTCGCGCGCGCGACCCGTATCCCGCGCTTCGCCCTTTGAGAGGAGCAGGTACGCTCCAAGGTCGAGCTTCTGTGCGCGCTCCGCAAGCGAGACCGTGTTCACGAGCGCGGCGCGGTAGGCGGTCAGCTCGCCCTCCGGCTTATGCGGATATCTATCGAAGAGAAACCGCGTCGTCGCCAGCTCAAGGACGGCATCCCCGAGAAATTCGAGGCGTTCATTGTGGTTTCCCGGAAAATCCCGATGCTCGTTCAGATATGACCGATGCGTCAGAGCCTCGGCGAGGAGGCCGAGGTCATTGAATTGCGTCCCGATCATGGACGCGAACGCCGCGAAATCAGGCATACGAAGACAGCTTACCGCTAACCGCTAACCGCGTACAGCGCTTGCGTCCTGCGGCATACGATAAAGCGGGCGCCGGAATTTACGGCGCGGCATATGGATGTTTTGGACCGGCGGCGTCCAATAGTTTCTGAACTGCTGCGGTAACGATGGGCAGCATGTCGTCATAGAAATTAAGGTCGATGATGTCCTGGAGCCGGAACCATTTTGCGTCGTCGAGACCGCCGGATTTCTTAAGCTGGAGCGGTTCGAACGGCGCTTCGGCGACGAAGAACCAGACATGCTTGCGCACTTTCCCCTTCTCCGGATGCGAAGCGACGTATTCATTCTCTCCGACCTGGTCATGGACGTTCACGGAAAGGCCGAGCTCTTCGTTCACGACGCGTTTTACTCCCTCTTCCGGCGACGGATCATTCTCGATGTGTCCTTTCGATAGAGTCCAGCGGCCGAAGACGTCATGCACGAGCGCGAGGTAGTACTGTCCGTCGTGCTTCGCATAGACGATGGCGCCGCCCATCTTCTCGAGCGGCAGTTCTTCGCGCTTCACCTTCTTCTTTCCCTGCTCATCCTTCCCCGGTTCGCCGATCTCCTTGTAGACGGCGCCGAGAACCCCGTTCACGAATCGGCCCGATGAGTCGCCGCCGAACGTCTTCGCGAGCTCGATGGCTTCGTTGATAGCGACTTTCGCCGGGACCTGCGAGCGGTCGGCGAAGAGGAGCTCGTAGAGGCCGATGCGCAGGATGTTGCGGTCGACCGGCGCGATGCGGTCAAGAGGCCAATCGGGCGCTGCCTTTTCAATGATGAGATCGATATCTTTGTGCTTCGCGATGACGCCGGCAAGCAGCTGCTCCATGAACGGTCGGTCGGTGTCGTCTCCGCCGAATTCGACGGCATTGCGTGTGAGGATATCGCCCGCGTCTTTTTCCGATACGTGCGTCGTGTCCCACTCGAAGAGCGTCTGCAATACCACTGAGCGTGCAAGGTGCCGGTTCGCCATGAAAAGATCGTTGTTCGTATGAGTATACCAAACGGTTCTTGCCCACAAGCGCCGCCGCCTGTTTCCTGTGCATTTTGGCTACGAGCGACGACTCGTCCGGAATGAATCAAAACGCCCGAGGCCGGGCGTTTTGATTTGCTCGAAAAACAGGACTAGTTGCCGCCGGTACCGGAGCGCTGGTTCGTCCGGCCCTTCTTTCCCTTTCCCGCGCTCTCGGCCGCTTTCGCCTCCGCAGGCTTGCTCTCGTCCGCGGGCGTCTCGTGCACATGCTCGTGGTGCGTCCCGGGAGCTCGTTTGTCCTTCGGCTGCTTGACCTTCGGTGTGAAGAGCTGCTTGCCGCGGTACATGCCGGTCGACTCATCAAGGCGGTGCGGAAGGCGGAGCTTGCCCGACTCTTTGTCCTTCACGGCCTTCGTCGCCGACAACGCATGATGGCTGCGGCGGTTATTCGTGTGAGCGCGGGTATGGCGCATTCGTACTGACATGGCGGGCACTGTAGCATGCGTTTTGCCAAAAGAAAAGGGCGCCCCGTTTCGGAGCGCCCTTAGAAACATCCTGCCGGAAGAACCGTGTCCTCACTACCCCTTTGATTTGAGCTCGCAGTGCTGCGGCGGCCGCACATAGCCCGGTTTGCCGGGATGTTGACAGAACACTTCCCGCCCGGACATGGAATTGTTGTGCGGGCACAGTTCGCACGCAGTTCCCTTGAGACGTCTGCCCTTGATGGCAGCTCGTATTTGTTGAGGAGAACGCGGATCAAACGGCTGACGCTCCGACACGAATACATCACGAAGAGACATGGATGGCCCCACTAGAAAGATCATTGTGCCCGAATATCGGGTATGTGAGACGTTACCGCTCCAAAGGACTGAAATCAAGGTGGACGAACGAGCGGCGGTGCATAACGCAGAGGCCGTGCTTCTTGATGGCTGCGTAGTGCGCCTTCGTTCCATACCCCTTATGCTGCTCGAAGCCGTACTGCGGGTACTGTGCAGCAAGCGCGACGATAAGCCGGTCGCGCGAGACCTTCGCTGCGATTGATGCGAGCGATATGAGCGGGACGCTCGCGTCGCCGCCGACAATGGTCCGCTGGCGATATTCGGGCGGGGCTTTAAGTGCACCGTCAAGCAGCACCTCGACGAGCGCGGCATCGAGCGCGAGCGCGTTCGCGGCACGCGAAACGGCCTCACGCACGACAACCGCGATGCCGCGCTCGTCGATCTCACGCGCTTCACCATACTCGACGGCGAAGCGCGCGTCGCCGCGCTCGACGCGCGCTTCGAGCATGGAGAAGAGTTTCTCTCGCTTCTTCTCTGAAAGCTTCTTCGAATCGGCGACGCCCGGGAATTCAGCCGCGACATCGAATCGTTCTGGCACGATGACTGCGCCCACGGCGACCGGCCCGGCAAGCGGCCCCCGGCCTGCTTCGTCGATACCGATGACGTACATGCGATCAGGATAGCAAAAAGGATCCGCCGCGGCTTTCGCCGCGGCGGATTGGAATGGTTCAGAGAAGTCATGCGGACAGAGCGAACGCTCTCGTGTTGAGCGTGCTCAGCAGATGCGGATCGAACGTGATATGCACGTCAGTGCCCCGCGTCGCGTCGTATAACCGCTGCCAGAAATTCCGGACACCGGTCACGATCACCCGATCCTCCTCGAAGAGGATCCTCCCTCTCAGACTGTCTTTGGCGAGGCCGGTGATATCCATCGCGGCAGGTACTCCCCGCCGGACCAGGATGCATCCGGCACCTTCCTGTCGGAAAATCGAAGCGGGTACGCGGGTCGTCCCGGCCTTATTGAATAGGATCATCCGACGGGATCCGTACGACCGGACAATCCCGACGTGCGCGTGCTCCTTATTATTGAGCGAGTCCCAGGTAATCAGCTTCAAGACGCTATCTCCTCTATGGGTTCCCTGAATAGAACTTTATCGAACGCAACTAACGGCTCGTTATACAACACCCGGTTAGACGCATCAAGTGCACGCGTTGGGGAAATCGATTTCTTGGTATTCTTTGGAGAACGATGGCGTCCCGATTCATCCACCTCCATACCCATAGCCATTACACCTTCCTGCAAGCACTGCCCAAGGTGCCGGAACTCGTCGCGAAGGCGAAGGCGGCGGGCATGGATGCCGTGGGGCTTACCGACGGCGGTAACACGCACGGACTCATCGAGTTCTATATGGAGGCCGAGAAGGCGGGCATACGGCCGATCCTCGGCGTCGACTCCTACCTCGCGCCGCGTTCGCGATTCGAGAAGGATCACGATCTCGACCGGAAACGCTCGCGCATCGTGCTGCTCGCGGAGAATACCGGCGGTTATAAGAATCTCCTCTCGCTCGTGACGAAGAGCTGGACGGAAGGATTCTTCGAACGACCGCGCATGGACAAAGAGCTTCTGCGCACGCACGCGGACGGCGTGATCGCGCTCCTCCCTTCCTTCGCAAGCGATGTCTCGCACGCGCTGCGTGCGGGCGACCTCGAGGGCGCGAAAGCCGCGCTCGCGGAATTCAAAAGCATCTTCGGGAAAGACAACCTCTTCATGGAAATCACGCACCATCCTCAGGTGGAGGGGCACGAGGCGCTCATGGAAAAGCTCGTTGCGCTCGCGAAAGAGACCGGTACCCCGCTCGTCGCGCAGCACGACGTGTATTACCTCGAGCCGGACGACCGCGAAGCAACGGAAATCATGCGCCGCATCCAACAGGGCGAGCGCGGCAGGAACGAACAGGAAGATTTCTCGTTCATATCGGAAGAACGCGCGCTCGAATACTTCAAGGACACGCCGGACGCCGTCGACAATTCCCGCAGAATTGCCGATCGCTGTCGCGTGGAACTCGTGCTCGGCACGTTCACCTTTCCTGAGTTCACGCTTCCCGCAGGCGTCACCGCGGACGATCGGCTGAGAGCGCTCTGTATGGAGGGCCTTGCGGCGCGCGGCCTCGGAGGCCGCGCGGACGTCCTCGACCGTCTCGAGTACGAGCTCGGCATCATCGCCTTTAAAGGGTACGCCGCGTATTTCCTCGTGGTCGAAGATCTCGTGCGCTACGCGCGCGAACACGATATCTACACGAACATCCGCGGTTCGGTCGCAGGCTCGATGACGACCTACCTCCTGCGCATCACGAAGATCGATCCGCTTGAATACAAGATACCGTTCGAGCGATTCCTGAATCCGGAACGCCCTTCGGCGCCGGATATCGACATGGACTTCGCCGATAATCGCCGCGACGAGGTCATCGCATACGCGCGCGAGAAGTACGGCGCCGATCGGGTCGCACAGATCGGCACCTTCGGTACCATGATGGCGCGCGCGGCGGTGCGGGATGTCTCGCGCGCCCTGGGGCATTCCTATAACACGGGCGATCGCATCGCGAAGCTTATCCCGATGGGTTCGCAGGGATTCCCCATGACGATCGACAAGGCGCTCGAGATGGAGCCCGACCTGAAGGCGCTCTACGACGAGGACGAGGATGCGCGCGAGATACTCGACCTCGCAAAACGGATCGAGGGCTGCGTGCGCCACGTCGGCGTGCACGCAGCCGGCGTCGTCATCTCGCCCTCGCCCATCGTCGAGTGGACCGCGATTCAGCCGGACCCGAAGGGCACGGGAAAGCTCATCACGCAGTACGACATGTACTCGGTGGGCGAAGACGGCGTCGGACTGACGAAATTCGATTTTCTCGGCATTAAGAACCTCACGATCCTCGCGGATGCCGTACGGCGTGTGAAAGAAACGCGGGGCACCGATCTTGATATCGAGAACATTCCGCTCGACGACCGGAAGACCTACGAGATGCTCTCGAGAGGCGACACGTACGGCACGTTCCAGTTGAACGGATCGGGAATGACGCGATGGCTGAAGGATCTGAGGCCCACGAGCATCCACGATATTAACGCGATGGTCGCGCTGTACCGCCCGGGACCGATGCAGTTCATACCGCAGTATATCGAGCGCAAGAATAACCCGCGGCTCATCCGATACCTCGACCCGGCAATGGAGCCGATATTGAAGCAGACGTACGGCATCCTCGTCTATCAGGACGACCTGCTCATCATGGCGAACCAGTTCGCCGGGTATTCCTGGGGCGAAGTGGACAAATTCCGCAAGGCGGTCGGCAAGAAGATTCCGGAGGAGATGCAGAAGCAGAAGGACAAATTCATACATGGGTGCATCACGCACTCGAAGTGGCCCGCGGAGAAAGCGCAGAAGGTCTGGGAATGGATCGAACCGTTCGCCGCATACGGCTTCAACAAAGCGCATTCGGCTTCCTACGGGCGCGTCGCGTACCAAACGGCATATCTGAAGGCGAACTACCCGGTCGAATACATGGCCGCGCTCATGACCGCCGACGCGGGCGACACCGAGGAGATCGCGCGGCTCGTCGCCGAGGCGAACCGGATGAAGATACCGGTACTGCCGCCGGACGTGAACGAGAGCGGGACGGACTTCACTGTGGTCAGCGCCCCGGGAATCGCGGCGCGCGAGGATGTGTCGCAAGCGGCGGCTCTGCGCAAGAGCGATACCGACGAGCAGGAGGAAATTTCTCAGCAGAGAAGTATTCCGTACTCCGCAAGCAACACTCCTCGCGCGCCAGAAGCCATCCGCTTCGGCCTGAATTCGATCAAGAATTTCGGCGAGGGCATCGCGAAGGCCATCCTCGACGAACGCCTCGCGCGCGGTCCCTATGCTTCCCTCTCGGATTTCCTCGCGCGCGTGGGTACGAAGAACCTGAATCGCAAGTCGCTCGAATCGCTTATCAAGTGCGGCGCGCTCGATCGCTTCGAACGCCGCGGAACGCTCCTCGTGAATATCGAGACCCTGCTCGCCTACCATCGCGAGATGACCGCGGAAGCGCCGCAGGATTCTTTGTTCGGTGCCGTCATGACGGCACCCTCGCTCGCGCTGCCGGACGGCGCGCAGGTGTCGCTCGCGGATAAGCTCACGTGGGAGAAGGAGCTCCTCGGCATTTACGTGTCCGGCCACCCGCTCGATGCGCATGCCGAGTGGCTTGCGAAATCGAAGCTCACGCTCTCGCGCGTCCTCGAGGATCCGAAGCCCGGCTTCCCGGTCGTCCTGCCGGTCCTGGTCGCTGAGGTGCGGACCATCCTCACGAAGAAGGGCGAGAAGATGGCTTTCATAAAGTTCGAGGACAAGACGGATGTGATCGAAGCGGTAGCGTTCCCGAAGCTCTTCAGGGAGCATGGCGCTGCGCTCACGACCGGCTCCTGCATACTCATCAAAGGCTCGGTCTCGAACAGGAACGGTGAGATCTCGGTCGCGCTCGACGACGTGAAGCCGCTGTGATATACGAGAAGCGGAACCTAGAGAGGAGCCGGCGATGGCTCGCACTGCGGATACTGACGAACTCGACGCCTTGGCCGAAGCGCTCAGAACGGCACATATCGCTCGAAATCGGGCGACGGCGCTCGGGCGGACGTGGCTCGCGCGGGCGCTTATTAGTCGCATCATAACGATACGGGAGCGGATGCAGGCTCTGCAGACGCAAGGATGAAAGGCGGCACTTCGGTGCCGCCGCTTTCATGCTTGACCGGCTGCCTGCCGGTGTTAGCATGTGAACCATCGGAGATTGCTTCGGCTACCAACCGAAGGCCGCGGGCGCCCGAGGGCCTAATCCGAGACTTGAATGAGTCGCGCGCACGCGCGAGAAGCCGGGTGGAACCGCGCGTTGAGCGCCCTGGCGAAGACGGAACTCCTGTTTCCGTCTTCGCCAGGGCGCTTTCTTTATCACTTCACATGCCTGCTATGAATCCTCTCGAAGCCAAACGACACACGCTCGCCCATCTGCTCGCTGCGGCAGTGAAAGATCTGTATGAAAGGGACGGGCGGCAAGTCCTTCTGACCCTCGGTCCGGCGGTAGACAACGGCTTCTACTACGATATTGATTTCGGCGCCGAGAAAATCTCAGAGGAGGATTTGCCGGTGATCGAGAAGAAGATGCGAGAGCTCCTCCCTCGTTGGAAGGAGTTTGCGCACCGCGAAGTTGCCGCTGACGAAGCATACGGGCTCTTCTCGAGTGCAAACGGCATCAATCCGTACAAGGGTGAATTGATACGAGAGATTTCTGAACGCGGCGAGCCCATCACGCTCTATACGTGCGGCGGTTTCACCGATCTCTGCCGCGGCGGCCACGCAGAGCATCCTGCCGAAGCGATCGCGCCGGACTCTTTCGCGCTCGACCGCGTGGCGGGAGCGTACTGGCGCGGCGACGAGAAGAATCCCATGCTGACCCGCATCTACGGGCTTGCCTTCGATACGAAAGAGGAGCTCG
>JAJXVW010000013.1 GCA_021781935.1 bacterium | reverse complement strand
TATAACGCTCTAACCAAACGTTGCAACCCGAGGGTACCGTTATATCACGCCGAATTCTTTGAAAACTGACTGGTATTGCTGGATAGTGCGTTGCGCAAGCTGTTTCGAGAGACTGAATGCGGACCCTTCATGCGCGATCTGATTGCGCACGCGGTGGGCATCCCACGCATTCTGAAGCGTCCCGAGATCCGCCTTGTCTATCGTGCGTAATTTCTCCGCGACGCCTTCGCCCTGGTAGCCCTGGTTCGTCAAAATCTCATGGAGCATGATGTCCGCTTCGATTATCGCTTCCTTCCACTGGCTCGGGTTTTCTCCTGCTGCAAGCTCCTCAATATGCTCCCAGCGCGCGTTCCCTTGCTGCGCCTGCGGTGCGAGGACGAGAGAGCCGTAGAAATGCTCTTCTCGCTCGCGCAATTCGAATATCCGCACCATGCAATAGACGATGATGATGAATCCGATCGCGGAGAACGCGTATCCCGCGTAGACGATCCAGAGCCAGACGTGGGCCGCCCACGCTTCGGCACCGGCAAGATGTACGCCGCCGACTCCATTGAAAAGATCGTAGAGAAGACGGAAGAAATATTCGACGTTCGCTTGATTCGTCGCCGGCATTGCTCACAGTATACGACCAGGAAGCGCTCCTAATGCGCCGTTTCCACTGCGCGCGCGGCTGACAATGCGAGTTCGTCGCCGCCATGAGGCGCCGTGAAATGAATGCCGACGGGGAGGGTCTTCCCGCCCTCCGTTACCGCGCCCATCGGGACGGAAATCGCCGGCATGCCGGTCAGGTTCGCTGTCACGGTAAACACGTCTTCGAGATACATCGCAACGGGATCCCCGCTCTTTTCCCCGAACTTGAACGCCGGCGACGGCGTGGTCGGGAAGGCGATGACATCGCATGCGGCGAACGCTTGCGCGTATTCCCCGCGCAGGACCTCGCGTGCGGCGTCTGCCTTTCGGTAATACGCATCGATATACCCCGAAGAGAGCACGAATGTGCCGAGCAGTATGCGCCGTTTCGATTCCGCGCCGAATCCTTCCGTGCGGCTTAACAGGTAATCCTCAAGCAACGTCTTGCCGCGTGCCGCGTGCCCGTAGCGCATTCCATCGAGCCGCGCGAGGTTTGCCGAAACCTCCGCGGGCATGATGACGTAATAAGCGGCGAGCGCGTTCGGGCTCATGGGGAGCTCAACATCGACGAGGATGTGGCCCGCAGCTTCGAGCTTCGCAAGCGTCTCGGTAAACGCCTTCCGGAGGCCGGCGTGTACGCCATCCTGCTCGATAAGCGCCCGAGGAACGCCGATTGTGAGACGTTCCGGGACGCTGACGGAATGGTATGTTTCCTTGCCGATTGTCGTGCCGTCAAGCGGATCGGGACCGGAGATGGCATCGAGAAGCGCGCGCGCGTCCTCGACCGTTTTCGTAAGCGGACCTACCTGATCGAGCGAAGAACCCATCGCGATAAGTCCCGACCGCGAGACCAGGCCATAAGTCGGCTTCATGCCGACGATTCCGGTATGGGCCGCGGGCTGACGGATGGACCCGCCCGTGTCGCTCCCGAGGGCGGCGATGCATAGATGCGCCGCGACTGCCGCCGCGCTGCCGCCCGAGGAACCGCCCGGAACGCGTTCCGTATCCGCCGGATTTTTGGTCGTACCGAACGCGGAATGTTCGGTCGAGGAGCCCATCGCGAACTCGTCCATGTTCGTGCGCCCGAGGAAGAGCGCGCCGGCATCCTTCAGCTTCCTGACGACGGTCGCGTCATATGTGGCGACATAGTTCTCGAGCATTTTCGACGCGGCGCTTGCGATCTTTCCTTCGATGAGCAGGTTATCCTTTACGGCGAGCGGAATGCCGCAGAGCATGGGAGCATTGTCGCCTTCCGCGTCGATGCGCCGCTGTGCGGCGTCGATAGCCGCCGTGTCGGGTTCGAAAAGCTCGAGGTAGGCGTTCAGTTCTGGGTTCCGCGCCTCGGCGGCGCGGAGACAGGCGTCCCAGAGTTCGCGTACCGTGCACTCGCGCGCGCGGAGCGCGCGCGCCGCTTCAGCGATCGTGAGCTCGTTCAGCGGCTTAGTCATGAGAGATGATCTGCTTCACTTCGAGGTAGTCGCCGTCCCTCTGCGGAAATTGAGCAACGAGCTTCCCCGTGAACTTCCCCGGCGCATGCGGCTCGCCGTCTTCGCGCATGACGTTTCTGACCGGGGGCTTCACGGCGCCCGTTTTGGGAAGCTCAAGCGCGTCGAGCTGGCTCACATAGGAAAGGATGGAGTCGAAATCAGAGGTGAAGGCCTCGAGTTCCGCATCCGCGATCGAGATACGGGCGAGCGCCGCCAGCTTCCGGACATCTTCCTTCGTTGCCATGGCGCCACTATAGCAAAGGAAACGGCGCGCGCCACCGGCGCGCGCCGCTCGAATCCCGTCACTCCTGCAGATACGGTTTGCACAGATTCCACATGCGCTCAAACCTCTCCCATTGAGTCTCGCACAGGCGTGCCGAATCTTCGAGGAGTGCGGCAAGCTGGACATGGTGCATATCGAGATCATTCCTCTCCTGCCGGAGAAGCTCGGCGCGCGCGAGGTCGAAGAACTCGGCGACGCGATCATACCGCATAGTTAGGATACGCCGTACCAGCTCCGGCAGGTTGTGCTCGTACCCGGGCACGTCCGTCGGATGTGTCGATTCCCTCATGCTGATTCTCCTTCGAATACTCGGGGGCTGCGTCTCGTGAAATGTGTCTCCGCTTCGGACAGTACCCTCCGCGTCTACGAGCGTCAAACCCCTGATCCGAGCCGTTTTAAGAATGCGGCCTCATCGATCACCTCTACGCCGAGCGCTCGCGCTTTGTCGAGCTTCGATCCTGCCGCTTCTCCCGCGACGACGAAGGACGTCTTCTTTGAGACCGAGCCCGCAGGCTTTCCGCCGGCGCGGCGTATCATCATCTCAGCCTCCTCGCGAGACAGCGCGGGCAAAGTCCCCGTTACGACGATGGACTGCCCCGTGAAGGGCCCCGGCGCAGGCGCATCCACCTTCCCGATCTTCAGGTGCTTCGTAAGCCGCGCGAGCATCTCGCGGTTCTTCTCGTCCTTGAACCAACCGGCGACGGATTTCCCGATGACCGCGCCGACGCCTTCAAGCGACGCCAGCTTCTCTTCCGAAGCGCTTTGCAGCGTCTTCAGATCGCGGAGGTTCCTCGCAAGGAGGAAGGCGTTCTCTTCGCCGACGTGCGGGATTCCGAGCGCGATGATGAAACGATCGAACGGAACCTTCTTCGCTGCCGTGATTGCGGCAATGAGGTTTTGCGCTTTCGTTTCCTCGAACCCCTCGAGCGCGAGAAGCTCGTCCTTCGTTAGCTCGAAGAAATCATCGAACTCGGAGATGAGCTCGTGCTCTATGAGCGTGCGCACCGTCTCCTTGCCCATGCCGTTGATATCGAACGCGCTTTTGCCCGCGAAATGAATGAGCTTGCGGGACTGCTGCTCGAATGAGCTCGGGTCGACGCAGCGATGTGCCGCCTCGCCCGGCACGCGTTCGATCGCGCCGTCTCCGCCGCACAACGGCGAATGCGTCGGGAAGCGCCAGGGTCTCGCGCGCTTCGGCCGCAAGTCCTTCACGACGGACACGATCTCCGGAATGATGTCCCCCGCCTTTTGCAGAATCACCGTATCTCCGACGCGGATATCCTTCTCGAGTATGAAATCCTCGTTGTGAAGCGTCGCGCGGGAGACCGTCGTACCGGCGACGGAGACCGGACGCAGATGGGCGACCGGGGTCAGCTTCCCCGTGCGCCCCACCTGGAGCGCGATGTCTTCGATGACGGTCTGCACCTGCTCAGGCGGGAACTTGTATGCGATGCCCCACCGCGGAGCCTTGCCCGTGTACCCGAGCCGTTCCTGCAGTTCGCGCGATTCGAGTTTGACAACGATCCCGTCGAGCTGGTAATCAAGCCGGTCTCGCGAGGAGCCGCGCCAGGCCGCCCAGTATGAAAAAGCTCCTTCGATCGAATCGACGTGCCGGTGCTCCGGGTTGACGGGGAGTCCGAGCTTCTCAAGGTACGCGAGTTCCTCGGTCTGCGTCTTCGGGAACGCCTCGCTCGTCCGATCGAGGTCATAGAGGAACGCGCCGAGCGGTCGCGCGGCTGCGATCTTCGGGTCGAGTTGGCGGATGCTCCCCGCCGCCGCATTGCGCGGATTCGCGAAGAGCGGTTCGCCGCGGCGCTCGCGTTCCTTATTTAGCGCGGCGAACCCGGAACGGTGGAGGTACACCTCTCCCTCCGCGATGAGGTCGACCGGGCGAGAAAGCGTGTGCGGAACCTCGGGGATGGTCCGCACGTTGTGGGTGACATCCTCCCCGACTGCGCCATCGCCGCGCGTTGCCGCAAGCACGAGCTCGCCCCGCTCATACGTAAACACGATCTTCAGTCCGTCGATTTTCAGTTCGAGATCGTATGCCGGCTCGGCGCCCGAGAGCTTCCGCATCCGGTCATCGAACGCGCGGAGCTCTTCTTCGACGAACGCATCGTTGAACGACCATTGGGGAACCTGGTGCTTCACCTTACGGAGTTCGGGAAGCGGCTCGCCGATGACGCGGCGCGTAACCGACTCCGGCGAGCGCAACTCGGGATACTGCGCTTCGAGCGCCTTCAGTTCGCGGGCGAGCGAATCATACGCTTCATCGGAAAGCTCCGGCGCGTCAAGCGTATAGTAGAGCCGCGCGTGGCGGACGAGGAGCTCCCGGAGCTTCTTCGCCCGTTCTGCGGCCTTCTTCGGGACTGCCATGACCCCCACTATATCGTGATTCCTTGCGCCCTAGTAGCTCGTCTCGAGGCCGCGGGATACGTACCGCGTATCGGCGGTAGCGCTCTCTACGGCGGCGCAAGAGATGTCGTATCCCTGCGAGAACAGGTACGTCTTCTGGGAAGGATCGGACGGTTTGTAGACCGTAACGTCCGCACAGCGCTGGCCGCTGTCGAGAGACAGGCGGAAGGTGAGCACCTGGTCGGTATACGAACCCATGGACTGGTACGTCTTCGGCGACACGGTAGGAATCTGCGTCGAGGAAACCCCGTCGCAGGGGAAGCTGTACGCCGACGCCGGGACCTGCTGCGTCGAATCGTAGGCGAAATGATTCTGCTGCTGGTCGTAGTAGAGCGCGCATTCGAGCGCCGAATCGGCCGCGTAAAACGCGTACTGCGATTCAACCGCCGATGAGGATATCACCTGCTGCTTGTATCCGAGCGAACCGAGAGCGAGCCCGATCGTAAGCATCACCGCCGCGAAAATGACCGCGATGAGGAGTGCAAAACCGCGGCGGGGCGCCGCATCGAGCGTCAGATGTTTCGGTATCATTGCCATGGCGTAAGGTCTTCCGCGATGCTCACGGAATGCTGCGTACCGTGGAAATCCCACGTGACGGTGGACACTGCCTGCACGTCGATCGGATTTCCTTGCGCGTCAGTGGGAGGCGCGGGAGTGATGTTCTGCACCTGTATTGACCGCGTGTACGGCGTCCACGCGGCGTTCGCGAGACCGCTCTCGGTCGTGTAATACCCGTCAGCAAGATAGAGTTCCGGACAGGAGCCCGTGCAGGCGGAGAGCTGGAGCGATATCGGGTCGTAGCTGCACGCGCTGCTGCGGCAGGAAGAAACGGGATTCGTGTTAAGGAAGGCGTTCCATGCGATCGCGGGGATGTTCGCGCCGGAGGTATTACGGTACGAATTGTAGGTGGAGAGATACGCGTCATCGCGTACTGCACGCACGTACTCGATGCCCTCCTGTGCGAGATAGGAAGCGGTGAGTTCTTCATTAGAAAGCTGCGCCGCCACCGCCGCGCGATCGGCGGTATAGAGCGGTCCGACGACTGCAAGCGCGACTATGGCAATCGCGACGAGCGTCTCGATAAGGGTGAACCCGCGCGCCGGTCGTCCTTCCGCGCGGCGCGGGGCGCGGATTCGCTGCGATACGCCTGAGACGCGCGTGAGAGCGGTGTTCATCATAGGTCAGTGCCGCGCATGGTCGCCCCCGTCTCGATGGTGAAGTTCTGAGTCTTCCCGGGGCCGGCGCTCACGCAGCCGTTCACCACTATCGTAACCCGAGCCTGCGTGGTGTCGTTCCCCACGGAATACGGAGCCGTCCCGAACGTGTCGAACGTGAGCGAGGAGATCATGACCGACGGATCGGTGAGCGGAGTGGTCACTCCGTTCGTGACGCGTGCGAGGTAGCCCGCGGATGCTCCGCCGCAATTCGTTCCGTTGTCGACAAGCTCATACGTGACGGACTGGCCGTCCACGTTCGTAAAGTTGAAGACTCCCGGCGCGCAGTTCGACCCGCCGCAGTAACCGGTTCCCGTGCGTATGTCCCGGGTCATGGTTTCAAGCCCGAAAGAAAGATTGTTGATGCCGGTAGCGAGCGCCTGGGCCTGCCGGTTCGCATTGATCATCATGAGGTACGCGCCGGCAGCGAGCGTCATGACGAGCGCGAAGAGTCCGACCGCGACCATAAGCTCAATGAGCGTGAAGCCGTTCGGCACACCCGTACGGTTCCCGCCGGATGCCTTCTTCGGCGTATCCGTCTGTTTCCAAGCATGTTCGTTCAGCGCGTTCATGGGCAGGATGTCGCATTCGGATCTATTTCACCGGACGGATATATCGAGACGAAGCGTTCAGCGTTGCCCGACGGCGCAGCAAGCGCGAGACACATCTCATCATACGATGGCGAGTATCCGCCGTTCGCGCTTATGAACGGGTCGGGGTTCGGCCTCGAAAAGACGACGTCAGCCGACGAGAGCGTCGAACCGTTCGAGGCGGCGCACGACCAGCTCCCGGTACTGCTGTCATGCACGCAGAAATTCGCGATCGTTATGCCGTTGTTCAGGTTGTATGTGTTCACCGTCACGTCGTTTGATGGATCATACGTGCAGTTCCCCGGCTTCGCGTCCGGCGCATACGCGTCTCCGGAAGGAGGCGGGTGACAGAGTCCTGAAGAGCCGATCGGCGGGTATGAATCGGCGAAGAATATGAAAGAGCCCGTCGTACCGGCGGAGAAATGGAGGCCGTACCCGGTGGACGCATTGGCGCCCGCCCCGCGGCTCGAGATGCCGTACGTCTCAGCGCTCGTGAAGGTAAGCCCGACGTCGTACGCGGTGTTTGCAAGTATGAGCGTGTTGTTGAAACTGTTCTGGCTCGTAAACGCGATGCCAAGGATGATCGCGATGATCGCGAGCACGACCAGAAGCTCGATGAGGGTGAACCCGGTGGCTTTCCCGCGCCGCTTCGGCGCGGAGCAGCGGGCGGCTACGCGTAGGGAATGAGCAGCGTAAGCGCGAAGGGATTCCATGCGGTGAAGTAAGCGAGGAGGAAGCCTGCCGCCAGGAACGGTGCCAGCGGGACCTCTGTACCCATTCTAGAGCCGCGCGGCCTGCGCAGCAATATGACGATGCCGATAACTGCTCCGATCCAAAACGAGAATACGAACCCCGCAAGGGCGGCGGGACCGGTGAGGAGCGCGAGACCGAACACGAGCGGGATGTCCGCGAGTCCCATGAGACGGCCAGCGGACAGAAAATGCAGGAGCGCAAAGAAAAAAGCGAATGCGAAGGCGATGGCTGCCGAGATGCCGAGAAGCGCGAGGGACGGCGCTTCGAGCGCACCGACGGCAAAGGAAGCTGGGAGAAAGACCGCCAGGAAGGGCGGCGGAATAATCTGGTGCATGAGATCATACTCGACTATCGCAAGGAGCGACGCGAGTGCTATCAGCATGCACAGGAGAGCGAGGGTGGGCCCGATCGCGGCATACGCAAGGGCGAAGAGCGCACCCAGGAGCGCCTCAGCGACGGTTGAGCTCGGCGAGATGCGCGCGCCGCAGCAGGCTGCCCTGCCGCGAAGAACGACATAGGAGACAAACGGAACGAGTGCAAGGGCGTCAAGCGTACGCCCGCACGCATCGCAGCGCGATCGGCCCGACAAGATCGACTGCCCGGTGCCGTAACGCGAGACGACGACGCCGACGAAGCTAGCGATGATCGCGCCCAGGAGGAAGAAGAAGACATTTGCGAGTATCGGCATGAGAGCATCATACCAAGGAACGCGCGCCGCTATGGCGCGCGTTCCGAAGAACGTACCCGTTACCCGACGCTATTACGGACAGGCGGTCGCCGTGTCGGCAATGGCGGTCGCCGTAGTGGTCGCCGCTCCCGTCGAGTCAACGCAGAACCAGTCGCTCGTAGATACGAGCTTCCCTGCGGCCATGTACGTGCTTCCATTGGAAGCCGCGTTACACACGATTCCGCCCGCGTTGTTATCCGAATTCACGCCGGTGAGTGCGTTTACGACCGTCGGGTCAGCAAAGAGTCCGGAGGCAGTACACCCTGCGAGCGTATTCGCAGAAATCGCGGTGCCAGTCGTGTTGTAGCTGTTGTTCGTATTCTGATAGATCGCCGCTTGCGTCTGCACGGTCTTAAGGTCGGACTGTACGGCAGCATCCGAGCCCTTGCTGCGCGCCGTATTCAGAGATGCGAGCACGACCGCCGAGAGGATGCCGATGATGGCGATCACGACGAGGAGCTCGATGAGGGTGAAGCCTTTGGTGCGATTACGAGTCATAATGGAATAGTAACGATTAAGTGAGATAAAGAATAAAGATTACGGGCACGCGCTGATGGCACTCGCCGGGAACGCAGCCGCCACTGACTCCGCCTTGCCGGTCGAATCGACACACCAGTACGAGTTTGTATTTGCAACAAGCTGTGCGGCGACAACGTACGACTGCGGCGTGGCTGCGCAGCCAACGGAGCCGCTCCCGTTGTCGCTATCCGCGCCCGCAAGAGCGGTCTGAACCGTCGAATCGCCGAGCGCGGCGGTACAACCGGCGCCCGTCGCCCAGGTTAAGCTGCCGTAACTGTTTGAATTGTCGCCATAGTAAATCTCCATCTGCGTTTGGACGGTAGCGAGATCCGATTGGATCGCCGCGTCATTTCCCTTGCTGCGCGCCGTATTCAGAGATGCGAGCACGACCGCCGAGAGGATGCCGATGATGGCGATCACGACGAGGAGCTCGATGAGGGTGAAACCTCTTGCACGGACATTTTTCATAATCGATATTTGCGGCTAATGGCTAAATTGTACGTCGAAACGACGGGAGCGGGCTGAACGGGCGTTGCTTTGTGTGGATAAGTCTTGCCCGCGCTCTTTCGGGGACATGGGCGACGCGGATCATATCGCGCCGGCGAGGTTGTAGATCGGGAGAAGCACGGCGGCGAGAAGCGTGCCGACGCCGAGACCGAGGAGCACGATCATAATCGGCTCGATGAGACCGACAAGCGTGTCGACCGCATTCGTGACCTCGCGATTGTAGAATTTCGCAAGCGTCGTGAGGATCTTGCCGAGCTCGCCCGTCTCTTCCCCGACCTTCACCATCGCCACCATGATGCCCGGTATTTCCGGATGCTTCGCCATCGCGTCGGAAATGGAGGATCCTCCCTTCACATCAGCGCCCACCTCATGGAGCACCTGCTCGTACGCCGCATTCTCGACCACTGACGCGGTTATATCGAGGGCTTCCACGACCGATACGCCCGAGAGGAGCATCGTCGAGAAGTTGTCCGCGATGCGCGAGAGGTACAGTTTCGAGTAAAGGTCTCCCACGTACGGGACCGAAAGCTTCAATCCGTCGAGCACGAGCTTCCCCTGCGCGGTCTTGCGGAGCTGCCAGAGGTAGATGCCGCCGGCGACGAGCGCAATCAGGATGAAGATACCGTAATTCACGAGGAAGTTCGAGAAGCCGATGACGATCCGCGTGTACACCGGCACCTTCGCCCCCGAGTCGAGGAGCACGGCGCTTATCTTCGGAATGACGAGCGTGAGCATGAGCGCCATGACGCCGAAGAAGACGGCGATGACGAAAATCGGATAGATGAGCGCATTCTCCGCCTTCGACACGACGTCGTAGCTGCGGTCGAGATAATCGGCGAGATAACCGAAGGTCTCGGAGAGTTTTCCGGACTCCTCGCCCGCGCGGACCATGTTTACATAGAAATTCGAGAACACCTTCGGGTGCCGGCCGAGCGCTTTCGATATGGGCGAACCTCCCTGGAGATCGTCCGCGACCGCGGAGAGAACCTCCGCGAGGCGCTTGTTGTCGACCTCCGCCGCAAGCAGTCGGAAAATACGGAGCGCCGAGACCTGCGCCTCGAACAGGGTCGCGATCTGGCGGGAAAGGATGACGATCTCCTTATTCGAGACGCGATTGAAGAGGGGGATCTCCATCTCGAGGAGCCCTTTCTCCTCGTTCGACTGGATGGACGAGATAATGAGGTTGCGGCGTTGCAGCGCGGCGATCGCCACCTCCTGCGATGGAGCTTCTATCGTTCCCTCCCGCTCATGGGAGTCCTGGTCTATCGCACGGTACTTAAACAACATAGGAAGGAAATGGCGCGGGACTGAGGACGAGGGTTAGCCCGACGTCGTGCTGCCTTCGGCAGCAGCGACCGCTGCTCGCTCCTGATGACGGATAGCTGATAGCGGGGCTCATAGGTAACGTTCGAAGGTCTTCGGGTCGATCGCGTGCTGGTACGCGTGTTCGACCGTCACCTCTCCGCGGCGGACAAGCTCGGCGAGCGCGCGATCCATGTCGATCATACCCTCCTGCGAACTGGTCTGTATGACCGCGCCGATCTCGTGCGTGCGGCCGTCGCGGATCAGGGTCGAGACCGCATTATTATTGATGAGCAATTCGTATGCCGGAATGAGGCCGCCGGATATGCGCGGAATGAGGCGCTGCGAGAAGATGCCGATCAGGGAACCCGCGAGCTGCACGCGCACCTGCCCCTGCTGCTCGGCGGGGAACATGTC